>NZ_BADB01000391.1:0-238 GCF_000333415.1 Microbacterium sp. B24
GAGCTCGGTCCCGGGGATCCTCTAGAGTCCTCGCGGGCCTGGTCGGCGGGGATACCGGGCAGCACAGCGGTGAGGGCGACGGCGAGTCGGTAGGCGCCGTCGGTGTCGGCTCCGATGCTGACGCGGGCGGTGACGCTGGTGTCGTGAAGGGAGACCTTGCGCATGCGTGCGGCGAGCTGGAGGGAGCCGTGGAAGCAGGCCGCGTAGCCGGCGGCGAAGAGGATCTCTGGGTTGGCTG
>NZ_BADB01000390.1:0-2030 GCF_000333415.1 Microbacterium sp. B24
GAGCTCGGTCCCGGGGATCCTCTAGAGTCTCTCTCGCGCCGACGTGCTGCTTGCGGAGATCGAGGCCAACAACCCTGAACTGCATGCGGGACTCATCGAACTCGCCGAGGCGTGGGACGACCGCGATCGCCGTGGTCCCGCGGTCGACCGTATCTGGCCCAAGCTGCCGAAGATCGCGATCGACTACGTGGTGGCCGAGCCGGCCGCCGAGAAGGGGCGCCTGGCCGTGGTGCCCGGCCACTTCGACTGGGACGACGTCGGTGATTTCGCCAGTCTCGCCAAGCTCAACAGCGGTGGGCGCAAGAACGACCTCGCCATTCTCGGCGAGAACGCCCGCATCCTCTCCGATGCGGCCAGCGGCATCGTCGTCAGCCACACGAAGAGGGTCATCAGCTTGATCGGCGTGAAGGACATCGTGGTCGTGGATACTCCCGACGCGCTTCTGGTCACCACGAGCGAACACGCCCAGCGCGTGAAGGGCGTCGTCGACGCGCTGAAGCTCACCGGCCGCGGCGACGTGCTCTGATCACGAGCCACCGGGCAGGATGCCGCGTTCGTGTCGGCTTGATTGCGTCTTTGTAACCTTTCGCCCGCACCCGGGTGTGCAGCGTGCAAATCCCACGTCACAGTAGGTAACTTCGATCCGTGCGCCCGCGAAATCCGCGGGTCTATCAATGTGGAGGCTGCATTGACCATCTCGACCACCAAGAAGCTCGCCGGCATCACAGCTGCCGCGGGGCTCATCATCGCCCTCGCCGGTTGTGGCTCGGCCCCGACCCCCGCAGGCTCCGGCTCGGCCGCTGCCGGCGGCACCGTCGTGGACGGCTTCAAGCCCTGCCTGGTCTCGGACAACGGCGGCTTCAACGACAAGTCGTTCAACGAGTCGGCCAAGAACGGCATGGACAAGGCTGCCGCAGAGCTGGGCGTGAAGCCCCTCGAGGTGGAGTCGAAGTCCGACAACGACTACAAGCCCAACATGGACGCACTGCTGTCGGGTGGCTGCACGTTCATCGTGTCGGTCGGCTTCAAGCTCTCCGCCGCGACGGTGGAAGCCGCCAAGGCCAACCCCAATGTCAACTTCGCCATCATCGACGACTCCGCCGACACCGACCAGGACGGCAAGACCGACGCTCCGAACATCAAGCCGCTCCTCTTCGACACGGCTCAGGCTGCGTACCTCGGCGGCTACGCCGCCGCCGCGTGGTCGCAGGCATCCGGCGTGAACAAGGTCGGCACCTTCGGCGGCATGCAGATCCCGCCGGTGACCATCTTCATGGACGGCTTCGTCGAGGGCGTCAAGAAGTACGACGCCGACAAGGGCGCGAACGTCCAGTCGTTCGGCTGGGACGCGGCTTCGCAGAAGGGCTCGTTCACGGGTGACTTCAAGGCGAACGACACGGCCAAGCAGACCGCGCAGGGCATCCTCGACCAGGGTGTCGACGTGATCCTGCCCGTCGGTGGCCCGATCTACCTGTCGGCCAGCGCCGCCATCAAGGACAGCGGCAAGAACACCGTCATGCTCGGTGTCGACTCCGACCTCGCCGTCGCCGACCCCTCGGTCGCCGACCAGATCCTCGTCTCCGTCATGAAGCGCATCGACACCGCGGTGTACACCGCCGTGACGCAGGCGTCGCAGGGCAAGTTCGACGGCACGCCGTACGTCGGCACGCTGGAGAACGACGGCGTCGGCCTCTCGTCGTTCCACGACTACGAGAGCAAGCTGCCGGCCGGTCTGCAGGACGAGCTGAAGGCGCTGCAGGCGAAGATCGTCAGCGGCGAGATCAAGGTCACCTCGCCCAGCTCGCCCAAGTAATCCACGAGCACGAGAGCGGGGCGTTTCNCCNGCCGGCNAAGCGCCCCGCTCTCTTCTCGTGCCCGACCTCTCTGGATAGGGTCACACGTATGAAGCTTGATTTGCGTGGCATCACGAAGCGGTTCGGATCGCTCGTCGCCAACGAACCACATCGACATTCGTCGTCGAACCGGGGCAGATCCATGCCCTGCTGGGTGAGAACGGTGCCAGGAAAGTC
>NZ_BADB01000389.1:0-1822 GCF_000333415.1 Microbacterium sp. B24
GCGCTGACGATCTTGCCCTCCGGGGTGCGGTTGAAGGGCAGGCCCATGTTCTCGAGGTCGATGACGGCGTCGATCGCCTCGCGGGCGAGGATCTCCGCGGCATCCTGGTCGACGAGGTAGTCGCCGCCCTTGACGGTGTCGAAGGTGTGCCACTCCCAGGAGTCCTCTTCGACGTTCGCGAGCGCCGCCGCCATTCCGCCCTGCGCCGCGCCGGTGTGCGACCGGGTCGGATAGAGCTTCGTGATCACGGCGGTGCGGGCGCCCGGACCCGCCTCGATCGCGGCGCGCATGCCGGCGCCACCGGCGCCCACGATGACGATGTCGAACTCGTGGTAGTAGACGCCGTCCTTGAGTACGGCCTCGGGATGCTGCTGGGTAGTCACGTCAGGAATGCCTTGTCTTCTGCGTCGTCGTGAGCGTCGTGGTGCGCGCGCTCAGCGCGCGGCGCACATCTGGATGAGCCAGTCCGTCGTTGAGTTCTCCACGCCCAGGCACGGGTCGAAGGTGAAGACGACGAGGGTGCCGAGCACGATCAGGAAGCCTGCGGCGATCCACAGGGCCCACACGAGCACCTTGCGGGTGGTCGCGCCGACGACGTAGTCGTTGACGATCGTGCGCATGCCGTTCGCGCCGTGGATGAGGGCGAGCCAGAGCATCAGCACGTCCCAGACCTGCCAGAACGGGCTCGCGAACTTGCCGGCGACGAAGGCGAAGTCGATGCCGTGGATGCCCTCGCCGAGCATCAGGTTCACGAAGAGGTGCCCGAAGATCAGCACGACCAGCAGCACGCCGGAGGCGCGCATGTAGATCCAGCGGATCTTCTCGAGGTTGGCCCCCTTCTTGCGCACCTGCGGGGCGCGGGGCGCGGGAATTGTCTGGTCGTTGCTCGGGGTGAGGGTGGACATCAGTGAACGCCCTCCGATGTTGGACAGCACGATGGGGATGTGGCGTGCGGCGAATCCGCCCACGGTCACGACCCACAGGCCCAGCACGCCCCACCACAGCTGACGCTGGTGGCGGGTCGCCCACGGCCACAGGTCGACCGCGATGATGCGCAGGCCGTTGAAGGCGTGGTAGACGATGGCCGCGACCAGAGCGACCTCGCCGAAGCCCATGATCGGGTTCTTGTACGTGCCGATGACCGCGTCGTACGCCTCGGGGGAGAGGCGGATCAGGGCCGTGTCGAGCACGTGCACGAGCAGGAAGAAGAAGATGGCGACGCCGGTGATGCGGTGCAGCACCCAGGACCACATGCCCTCGTTGCCGCGGTAGAGCGTTCCGCGCGGCGTCTTGGACGTGGTCTGAGCTACCGACGGTGTGACGCGTGCTGGTGCAGACACGGTCGTCCTCCCTTGGTGTGAACGGACACCTCGGTACGGCGGGGGCTGACATCGGCCCCGGGGTTCACAACGGCACTGGACCCTCGGCGTCGCACACGGGCGCAGTCATATCCTAAGTCGGCGTTCGAGAGCAGGGCGACGAAGGCGAGCCTAAGTTCTCTCGATATCGAGAGATTCGGAACGAAACGGCCTTCTTGACGAAATCGGTCCGTCACGTGCGGCCCGGTACCCTGGCGGCATGGCCGATCCGATCGACGACTTCTACGCCGTGATTCCCGCCGGGGGTGTCGGCAGCCGCCTGTGGCCGCTGTCGCGCGCCGACGCGCCCAAGTTCCTTCACGACCTCACCGGATCGGGGCACTCCCTCCTGCGCGACACCTGGGGACCGCCTCGCACCGCTGTCGGGGCCCGAACGCATCGCCGTCGTCACGGGACGTGCCACCGGGCCGCCGTGAAAAACAGCTTCCCGGCATCCCCACCGC
>NZ_BADB01000388.1:0-3443 GCF_000333415.1 Microbacterium sp. B24
AGCTCGGTCCCGGGGATCCTCTAGAGTCGAGGTCGACCGTCACCCAGTGACCCTGGCCGTCGGCCGGGTTCACGATGATGTCCTCCGGGCGGATGCCGGCGGTGACCTGCGTCGCGCTGGTGGGACGGTCGATGTCGGCGTCGACGACGGCGGTGCCGAACTGGATGCCGCCGGCGCTCGCCAGGTCGACCTGGAACAGGTTCATGGCGGGCGAGCCGATGAAGCCGGCGACGAAGACGTTGTTCGGCTTCTCGTACAGGTCACGCGGCGTGCCGACCTGCTGCAGCAGACCGTCCTTGAGAACCGCGATGCGGTCGCCCATGGTCAGAGCCTCGGTCTGGTCGTGGGTCACGTACACCGTGGTGACGCCGAGGTTGCGCTGCAGCGATGCGATCTGGGTGCGCGTCTGCACGCGCAGCTTCGCGTCGAGGTTCGACAGGGGCTCGTCCATGAGGAACACCTGGGGCTTGCGCACGATCGCGCGGCCCATCGCGACGCGCTGACGCTGACCACCGGAGAGGGCCTTCGGCTTGCGGGTCAGGTAGTCCTCGAGGTCGAGGAGCTTCGCGGCCTCGAGCACGCGCTGCGCGCGCTCTTCCTTGCCGACGCCGGCGATCTTGAGCGCGAAGCCCATGTTCTCGGCGACCGTCATGTGAGGGTACAGGGCGTAGTTCTGGAAGACCATCGCGATGTCGCGGTCCTTCGGCGGGATGTCGGTGACATCGCGATCGCCGATCAGGATGCGGCCGGAGTTGACCTCTTCGAGGCCGGCCAGCATGCGCAGCGACGTCGACTTTCCACAACCGGACGGGCCGACGAGGACGAGGAACTCGCCGTCACCGACCTCGAGGTTGAGCTTGTCGACGGCCGGGCGGGTGCCGCCCGGGTACAGACGGGTTGCGTTGTCAAAGGTGACGGACGCCATGTTTTCTTCTCCTTCACCGGCAGGTACGTGCCGGACGATCCGTAGTGATGGAATGAGCGGGGGCTTGGCCCGCACGTCCTGCGATGGACGCGTTCTCAGTATCGCACGTTCTCCTCTGCGAGGAAGAGGCCTCGTCTGGGCATTTCACAGGCTCGCTGGCTAGCATCGACACATCGCCTTGCTCCGTCCGCGACGCTGGACCCGATCCGGATCGTGACGACCGGGATGCACCGCGATGTGCCCTCGAGCTGCCTCCCACAGAAGGTCCCATGTCCCACGACGACGCCCCGAACGAGCCCACGCCTGCTGGCCGCCGCGATGCGGTGCGCGAGAAGGCGCAGCTCGTCCACGCGAAGCAGTCGCGGGCACGCGTGCTGCGCCGCTCGGCGCTCGCCGTCGTCGCCGCTGCCGCCGTCGTCGCGGTCGCGGTCGCGGTGTCGTGGGCGGTGCGCTCCAACAGCGATCGGCCGCAGCTGCAGCCGGCCGACGCCACCGCCGACGGCTTCCGGGTGACGTCGGTGTCTTCGGTCTCGCCGGGAACGCCGATCGACGGCGCGAGCCCGGCGCCCACGGCTGCGGCCGAGCCGCAGGCGACACCTTCGCCGTCCACCTCGGCATCCGTGGTCGACATCCACGTCTACGTCGATTACCTCTCGCCGGCGGCGCGACAGTGGCAGCTCGCCAACGCGAAGCAGCTGGCGTCGTGGGTGTCGGACGGGGCGGCAACCCTGACCTACCACCCGGTCTCGATGCTCACCGCCAAGTCGAACGGAACGAAGTACTCGTTGCGCGCGGCGAGCGCAGCCGCGTGCGTCGCGACTCTCGATCCGTCGAAGTTCTTCAGCTTCAACAACGACCTCCTCACCCGTCAGCCGGCTGTCGACTCCGACGGCTTCTCCGACAAGGAACTCGCCGACATCGCCCAGGCGAATGGCTCTGACGATCCGAAGCGCCTTCGCGACTGCATCGAGACCGAGTCGTACTCGTCGTGGGTGAAGGGTGCCACCGAGCGGGCGATCAGCGGCATCCCCGGTACGAACGGGCTCACCCTGACGGGAACGCCCATGGTCGTCGTGAACGGCCAGCAGTACGTGGGCGACATGACCGATGCCGCCGAGTTCTCGCAGTTCGTGCTCACGAGCGCGAGCGGGGCATACTACAAGTCGCAGACCGCGACGCCCACGCCCACCGTGACGCCGACGGCCGCGCCGTAAGTCAGGCCCCGTGTCCGCGTCGCGTATGACGTGAGCGGCGACCCGTCACGACGGACACGTCGACCGCGGAACGCGGATCATAAGCCGCTGAGGGACGTGTACCAGTCCCCGGCTCGGATGCCTATGATCACTCCCTGGTCCGCGTCCGGGATGACGACTTTGGTTCCCTCCGTCGTCGAGTTGATGAGCGAAGGATCCTCGGGGTCCGATGCGAGCGGAAGATCGGGCGTGGGCTGCGCTCCTCGCTTCTTGGCTTCATCGACGGTCTGGCCCACGACGATGCCGGAGGCGGTGTGGATAGGCAGTGTTCCAACGCGTGGCGCGGTGACGTAGAGGAACGTCCCCCGACACCCGGCATCGCACTCGTCGGGGCTGAAGACCGTGGTGATCGTCATGCTGTCCCACGTGAACGTGGATGTGAACTTCGCACCTTCCGGCCCGCCGGGCTTTGTTTCCTCAATGCCGGCCGACCCGGCTGCGGCACTGATCGCCTGAGCGAACGGAGTGGGATCCTCGCCCTTGAACTTCAGCCGCGCCACGACCTCGCCACTCGCGTCAATCAGCGTCACATCGGTCGCCGAGATGACCAACGCGGCACGGGTCGATGTCGGGCTGGGTGTGAAGGTAGGTGTGGGAGTTGGGGTGGTGATCGGAGCTGATGACGTCGGCGGCTGGGTGTGTGAAGCGGTCGGAAGCGGCGAGGGTTGCGCCGTTGTACATCCTGCGAAGATGACCGCGACGACGCCCAAGACAACGACGAACCAGCTTCTGCGCATGCGCCTATCCTCTCAGGGTCGCTGCGAGCTGCCTGCGTCGATGTGCGTGTGACGCGGCGCATCACGTACCCTCATAGGCGCGGGGTATCCCGTGGTCGTCCGGATTTCCGGGCCCCGCCGGCTTGGCGCAATTGGTAGCGCACCGTACTTGTAATACGGGGGTTGCAGGTTCAAGTCCTGTAGCCGGCACCGTTTATCTGGCACCCTGACCAGCTCGGATACGACGGCGCGGCGTCGAGCGGGTCGAACCTCGGCCCGGAGAACAGCGACCTCGTGACCGCGATCGGCGAGCGCCAGGCCGCGATCGCCGCGGCGGACGGCGTGCCGGTGGGCGACATCCCGGCCGACGCCGTCACGGCATCCGGATCGGGACTCGACCCGCACATCTCGCCGGCGTACGCGAAGCTACAGGTGGCCCGCATCGCCGCGGCGCGCGGCCTCGACCCGGCGGTGGTCTCGGCGCTCGTCGATCAGCACACGAGCTCGCGCGACCTCGGCTTCCTGGGCGAGCCCCGCGTGAACGTGCTC
>NZ_BADB01000387.1:0-4986 GCF_000333415.1 Microbacterium sp. B24
AGCTCGGTCCCGGGGATCCTCTAGAGTCTCTGACTCCGCGACCCTCCGTCCGGGCACGGCCGTGTACATCGCCGACGAGGAGGCCATCGAGGTGTCCGGTGTCGGCGAGCTCTTCGTGGCCCAGCCGGGCTCCTGACCCGCCGGCCCTGACTGACCGGCCCCGACCGCGCGGTCTCGGCCGCGACACGCCGACGAGCGTGCGTGAAGGTTCAATCCCGTGTTGAGGGTTTACGATCTGCGACTTGACCGCGGCGAATGACAAGGGTGTAATTATTCCAACACGCGCATCGGCGCATCGGGAAAACGTGGGGAGAACGATATGACGGGTTACCGCTCCGGCGTCCCCGACAACTGGTTCGTCGACCCGGTCAATCTGGGTGTGCCGGGAGTGCGCCGCCCGTCCGCCGCCGACGAGGACACCGCGCTCGCCTGGCAGGCCGACGCCCTCTGTGCGCAGACCGACCCCGAGGCCTTCTTCCCGGAGAAGGGCGGCTCGACACGCGACGCGAAACGCATCTGCACCTCGTGCGACGTGCGAGGCGAGTGCCTTGAGTACGCCTTGCAGAACGACGAGCGCTTCGGCATCTGGGGCGGACTCAGCGAGCGCGAGCGCCGCAAGCTCAAGCGTCGCGCCTGATCTCGACGACCGCTGCCGCGGCGGCGTGACCGATCACGAGACTCGCGGGCGACGTCCGCGTTCTGCGCCGGCTCCCGCCTAGGCTGACGACGTCATGCCCGCCCGAGTTCACGCACTGCTGGTCGTGCGCCCTGATGCGCGCGTGGCCACCGACATCCGTCTCGACCGCGTCCTTTCCGCGCTCGCGGCTCAGGCGCGCCCAGTCGACACGCTCACCATCGTGCTGTGCGGCCCGCACGCGACCGATCGCGAGCTTCAGCGGATCGCGGGGGAATCCGCCGCCGAGGCGGTCATCACCGCCGATCGAGGAACCTCCTTCGCTGAAGCTCTCGCGCTGGCGAGTCGACGGCTCGGCGGGGATGCCGTCTGGGTGCTCGACCAGGACACCACGCCCGCGCCCGACGCCCTCGTCGTCTCATGGGCGCCCTCGAGACTGCTCCCTCGGTCGCGATCGCTGCAACGAAACTCGTCCGCGCCGACAACAACGACGCATCGTGTCGCTCGGTGTGTCGATGACGCGAGGCGGCCGCGCCGTCGGCCTCGCCGACGGCGAGCACGATCAAGGCCAGCACGACGCCAGTGAGGACGTGCTCGGTTCGGATGTGCGCGGCATCCTGGTGCGCACCGACGCGTGGCGCGCGCTCGGCGGTCTCGACACGGCGCTCGCCGGCGCCGACGAAGGACTCGACCTCGGTGTGCGCGCGCGTCTGCGAGGGGGGCGCGTCGTCCTCGCTCCCCAGGCTTTCGTCGCCCTCGCCGACCCCGATCGCACAGACCCTCCTGTTCTCGGCGACCGCTTCGAGCCGGTCGGGGTGCGTCGGGCCTACGGCCGCCGCACGGCGCAGCTGCACCGCCGACTCGTGTACGCGCCGCCCGTCGCCGTCCCCCTGCATTGGCTCTCTCTGCTGCCGCTGGCGATCGTCCGCTCCGTGGTTCTGCTGCTCGGCAAGCGTCCCTCGATGATCGGTCCGGAATGGGGCGCCACGCTCACGGTGCTGCTGCGACCGGCTGCCGTCGCTCGTGCGCGTCGCGGCATCCGCGCGGGTCGTTCCGTGTCGTGGGCGCAGCTGGCACCGTTGCGGGTCAGCCGGGTCGAGTTGCGCCAGCGCCTCGACGACGACGTGATCATCGACGGCACCGCTCGCGGTGAGCTGCACTTCTTCTCCGGTGGGGGTGCCTGGATCGTTCTCGGAGCTCTGCTCGTGTCGGTCCTCGCCTTCCTGTCGCTGCTCGCGTGGCCGGTGCTCGGCGGCGGCGGGCTCGCGCCGCTGCGCGCAACCGTGGGCCAGCTCTGGGCGGACGCGGCCTCCGGTGCCCGACCCCTCGGCTGGGACACGCAGGGGCCGGCCGATCCGTTCAGCGCGGTCGTCGCCGTGCTCGGCTCGCTCTGGCCCGCGGCGCCCTCGCGCGTCCTCGTGGTGCTGTGGGTTCTCGCGATTCCCCTGTCCGCACTCGGCGGCTGGTTCGCCGCCACGCGCCTGACCGACAACGCCCTCGCCCGCGCCGTCGTCGCGGTGGGCTACGCCCTGGCGCCGAGCCTGCTGGACGCGCTGGCATCGGGACGACCGACGCTCGTCATCGCACATCTGCTGCTTCCCTGGTTGCTGTGGACCGCCGTCGCCGCGCACCGATCGTGGACCGCGGCGGGCATGGGATCGGTGATCGCCGTCGCGGTGCTCGCCAGCGCCCCGTCGCTGGCTCCGGCCCTCGTCGTGCTGTGGCTGGTCGCGATCGTCCTCACGGCAGCGCTCGGCCGCGGTCGAGGACTCGCGCGGGTCGTCTGGCTGCTCGTTCCATCGGTGATCGTCTGGGCGCCGATGATCTGGCGCCGTCTCGGCTCTGGCGAGCCATGGGCCCTGATCGCCGACCCGGGGGTGCCGCTGCCGTCGGGGGAGTCGACCGATCTCGCCCGCCGCGTCGCCCTCGCGCTCGGGTTTCCCACCGCCGGCGGTTCGGAATGGGGTCAGCTCGTCGACGGCGCCGGGCCGTGGCCGTTCCTTCTCGTCGTGCCCCTGATCGTGCTCGCGGCGGCCGCTCCCATCGTCTCGCGCACAGCGTCGTCCGCCGTGGTCCTCCTCATCGCGCTCAGCGGCCTGGCGACGGCGGTCGCGGTCATCGGCATCGTCGTCACGTCGGATGCCGGGACCGGCATCGCGGTCTGGCCGGGCGCTGCCCTGAGCCTGTACTGGCTCGCCCTGCTGGCATCGGCAGCGCTGACGATCGACGCGCTCCCGACACGGGCCCGGCTTCGCGCACCGCTGGCCGCCCTGGTGATGACCGCTCTCGCGGTCAGTGCGGTCCCCGTGATCACCGCGCTGCCTCGGGGGACCTCGGCCGTCACGAACGGTCCGAGCAGTACCCTGCCGGCCTATGTCGAGGCGGAGGGCAGATCGGGGCTGGACAACGCCACCTTCGTGCTCACCGCCGCGGCTGACGGATCGGTCGTCACGGACGTCGTCTGGGGCGAGACGTCGGCCCTGGGCGGACAGAGCACCCTGCGCTCGGCGCGCTCGTCCACCGACGCCGGTGACGCCGAGGCCGCGGAGCTGACCGCCGAACTGATCTCCGTGCCCTCGGGTGACGCGGTCGCGCGTCTGGGCGCGCACGGGGTCGCATTCGTCCTGCTCGGCGGGACCGCCGACGGCGAGAGCGACGCGGCGCGCGCCGTGCGCATCGCCGCCGAGACCGCGCTCGATCAGCGCCAGGACCTCGAGATCGTCGGCGACACGACAAAGGGCAAGCTGTGGCGGGTCACCGCTGCGGTCACGGATCGCGTTGCCGCATCGGCGGTCGACAACGCTCGCACCGCCGCCGTGCAGATCGGGGTCGTGCTGATCGCATTGCTGCTCGCTCTGCCCACCCGACGCTCGCTGCGGCTGAACCGTCGTCGCCCGCGCATCATCGGCGCGCGACGCGTACCCGGAGGAGGACTCCGATGAGCAACCGCCTGCCCGGCGTTCGTCGCCTCACGTCCGTGCGGTTCGCCGTCGGCGGCGTGATCACGGCGGCCGCGGTAGCAGCGGGCGTGGCCCTGGTCGCGTTGCCGCTTCCTTCGCACACCGCCGACTCCACGCTCGCCATCGCTGCGCATCCGCCCGCGACGGCATCGGTAGCGACGTGCGTCGGACCCGTGCTGGCTGCGGGGCGCGACGCGACCCGCGCCGCCCAGCTCACCGACGCCGCTCCGGCGGCACTCACCTCTGCCGCGGTGTCGAAGGCGGCCTCGACGGATGCCGCGACCTCCACGTTGGCTGCCCCCGACGTCACCGGCGGAACGGGGCCGACGACGTTGCGCGCTGCTCCCGTGGACGGGGAGCCCGCCGACATCGCCGCAGCGACCTCGGCGCAGGTGAGCGCGGACGACCTCGCCGGGTTCGCCGCGTCATCCTGCGCGCGGCCCGAAATGGAATCGTGGCTCGTCGGCGGCTCCGGGGCGACCGGCGCCTCGGATCTGGTCGTTCTCGAGAATCCGGGTGTGGTCGCGGCGCGCGTGACGATCACCGTGTACGGCGCCGGCGGCGGCGCCGTCCCCGTCGCGGGCAACGCGATCGTCGTCGCCGCCGGCACTCAGCGGATCATCCCGCTCGCCTCCCTCGCGCTGCGCGAGGACAACCCGGTGCTGCGCGTGACATCGGCGCAGGCCCCGATCCGTGCTGCGCTGCAGACCAGCCTCACGCGTGTGCTCGTCGCGGGCGGTGTCGACCAGGTCGGCGCCAGCGCCGTCCCCGACACGGATCTCGTGATCCCGGGCGTTCCCGTGGTGACGACCCAGGGTGGCGCCGGCGAGAGCAACGTTCCGACGTCGCTGCGCCTGCTCTCCCCGGGCGCTAACGCTCAGGCGACCGTCACGGTCGTCCGCGACGGCGCGGCGGTCGGTTCGCCGCAGACAGTCCCCCTGCAGGCGGGGGTGCCCCTCAAACTCGATCTGGGCGGGCTCGCCACCGGCACCTACGCGGTGCGGGTGAGCGCGACGGCCCCCGTGACGGGCGCTGTGTGGGCGACGTCCGGCTTCGCAGCCGGGAGTGATTTCGGCTGGTTCGTGGCCGCCGACGCGATCTCCGCACCCGCACTCGTCGCGGTCGCCGCGGGGACGGCGCCCACGATGACCATCGTCTCCTCGACGGGCGACTCCGGCCTCGCGCATCAGA
This sequence comes from Microbacterium sp. B24, assembly GCF_000333415.1. Taxonomy (NCBI): domain Bacteria; kingdom Bacillati; phylum Actinomycetota; class Actinomycetes; order Micrococcales; family Microbacteriaceae; genus Microbacterium; species Microbacterium sp. B24. Next base: position 4,786 of record NZ_BADB01000387.1, read on the forward strand.
CGCATGTCCTCAGCCCAGACGTCGCGCGACCACTGCTCTGGGTTGTAGTCGGCGCCGTAGCGCATGCGCCGCGCCCCCGTCGCGCCGTCTCGGACCCAGCGATACTCCCGTGCCTGCGTTGCCATGACGGCATCCTATATCGAATATCGTGCACATGCACGGTTTTTTCGGCGGACTCTAGAGGATCCCCGGGACCGAGCT
>NZ_BADB01000386.1:0-170880 GCF_000333415.1 Microbacterium sp. B24
GACTCCGGGCCCGCTCGTGCAGGCGTCCGACGGCGCCACGACCCTCGCGTTACGGGGCCGCCCAGGTCGCCGGAGGCAGCACGACACTGGCGCAGGGCACCGCCGCACTGGCGCAGGGCGCGGGAACGCTCACCGACGGCGCCAACCAGGTCGCCGCGGGTGCCGCGCAGGTCGCCGACGGCGCCCGCCGCGTCTCGGCGGGGACGGCGACGCTCGACGGGTACGCCGATCGCGCGGCATCGGCGGGGCAGCAGGTGGTCGCCGCCCTCCCGCAAGCTCGCGCCGACATCGCGACGCTGCTGGCCGACCGCGGCGTCGACCAGGCCACGATCGACCGGGTGCTCGCCGCGCTGGATCCCATCGGCGACGCCGCGGTGACCGGCAACAACCGTCTTCAGGCGGCCGTGTCACAGGTCGATCAGCTGGCGTCCGGGGCAGCGCAGGTCGCCTCCGGCGCCGCGCAGGTCTCCGCCGGGGCGACGCAGGTCGCCGGCGGCGCCGGCTCGCTCCGCGACGGCGCCGACCAGGCCGCGGCCGGCGCGGCGACCCTCGCGTCCGGCGCCGACCAGGTCTCCGGCGGCGCGTCACAGCTGCGCGACGGTCTGGCTTCGGGGGTGCAGGCGATTCCCGACACGGATGCCGCGACCCGCGACGCCCAGGCCAAGACCATCTCCGATCCGGTCGCGGTGAGCTCGAGTGCGCAGACCTCCGCGGGCGATTACGGTGCCGGGCTCGCGCCGTTCTTCGCTGCCCTCGCCGGCTGGATCGGCATCTACGCCCTCTTCCTCATCGTCAAGCCGATCTCGCGCCGAGCCGTCACGGCGCTGCGCTCACCGGTCCGGGTCACCATCGCGGGCTGGCTCACCCCGGCTCTCCTGGGCAGCGTCGGCATGGTCGCGCTGTTCGGCGTGCTCTCGTTCGCCCTCGGCTTCCGGTTCGCGAACCCACTCGGCACTCTCGGCATCCTGATGCTCGCCTCCTTCACCTACGCGGCGATCATCCTGGCGCTGAACGTCTGGCTGGGCTCGGTGGGCCAGTTCGTCGGTCTCGTGCTGATGGTGCTGCAGCTCGTGACGGCGGGAGGCACCTTCCCCTGGCAGACGCTGCCGGCACCGCTGGCGGCACTGCATCACGTGCTGCCGATGGGCTACGTCGTCGACGCGATGCGCCAGTTGATGTACGGCGGTGACCTCGCCCGCGTAGGTACGGACATCGGCGTGCTGCTGATGTGGCTCGGCGGGGCGCTGGCGCTGGCGGCGGTGGGGGTGACCCGGATGACCCACCGCCGAACGCTCCGCGACCTGCAGCCGAGTCTCATCGGGTAGGGCGCCGGGGCATCGTCCCGTCGGCCGCCCGCCCGGCGGCCCGCCCGGCGACGGCGGGCGGCCCGCCTCTACGATGGGAAGGGACCCGGAGGAGGCTCCATGGCGACCAGCGCGCGGCCGTTCGACGTCGAGGTCGTCGGCTCCGGCCCCAACGCACTGGCCGCCGCCGTCACCCTCGCACGCGCGGGCCTGTCGGTGCGCGTATTCGAGCGGGAACTGGTCTTGATCTGACCTCGTCGTTGACGGATCGGCCCACTCTCGTCGAAGGCGGGCCGATTCTTATGCGTGCGAAGACTCCTCATCGCTCATCAGCGAGAACAGGGTGTGGACTATCGGGGCGCCAGGGCGCGATCGTGGCTACTCTCGCGCCATGATCACTGCTGATGGATTCAAGGTTGCCGCGACGCCCCAGGGTCCGCATTGCGGGACGGTGCCGCGCCGCGAGTCACGCGGAAGTCGCCTTCCCCACTCGAGCCTCCGCAATTATGACGGAGGCCTTGGCAGAAGACGGCCTCATGACATCAGCTCGGACGGCTAGCGCGGGAGTCAAGCCGGTTCCATCCTGGGAGCAGCAGCTCCATTCCGCGCTCCCATTCCAGAGGAAGACGACCAAGAGATCGATCGACGCGACGGTTCGCAAGCCAGGTGAAATGATCAGTCTCCGCCGTGTCGAGCGCATTCCGATGCGGCAGTCTTCCGTTTGCGGCGACCCAGGCAGAACACGCTTCCAGTCTTCTCAAGAAAGCTCGCCTCGACTCAAGGGCATGTTGGATGAGGTTGTTTAGGTCTGCGCGCTCCGCCTCCCTCAGCCTTCCTTCGGCATCGGCACGCTGAACGCCAAGGAACCACGACCCCAGCTGTCGCTCAATCCCGTTCGAAGATGCCCGATCTGGAAGGCGACCGGTTTTCTGAAACCATGCGGCACAGAGTGCGACTACGCGGGAAAAGGACTCCTGTTCAGGATCCCGCGCCCCCGGTCGAACGCCACCTTGCTCATTGGGTCGAGGTGCCACCCTCGGCATGCCTTCCATAAGTTGAGCTTCCCTCTCAGACGTCCGCGCGCTGGATCGTCGCAGCAACATCGCGGAAGACGGCCACCGGGGGCGGGGACCGCTGGACGGCTCCTTGATTGGAGTCCATCCATGATGGCGAACTTGCCCGGGGAGCTATGTTCGCCGAAAAAGGTCGCCCTGGGGAACGACCCCGCGCAGCGTTAGACGAGGTAGGGCACCACTAAGCGTCGCGAGCGCCTGGTGGCGCCCTATATCTGTCACTGCACGACTTCTCGCCGAGCGTCACTTCGCGAGCCCTTCCGCAGAATGAAGTAGGAAAGCACGACCGCCCCCGCTATCGCCGCGATACTAAGGATCGATCCGACGACGGTATGAGCCCATCCATACCCTTCCACTCCCCACCACGACAGGGCGGCACCAACGAATGCGATGCGCAGCTCGTTGACAGCCACAATCAGACCCACACTCAGGAGCAAAGAGACCATAATCCGTGTCGCACTGAACCGCCGGGACAACAAGATGAGCGCCGCAACCGCGAGGAAGGGGGCTGTAAGGAAGACGGCGCTGCACTCAGTGGTGACCTGGAGCGCGTACGTCGGATCATTCATGTAAACGACGTAGGGGAGCGTATCCGGCGAGTATGCGGGAATACGAAACGCTGCCGTCAGCAACCGTGAAGCAAGGTCAGCCTCAGCCGCAAGGACACGAGGAAGGAAAGTGAAGGCCGAGACCAGAACGGCCAACACGACTAAAGCAAGAAGCCAACGCGGAAGCCAACGCATGATCACAGACGAGGTTGCGGTGACAGACGCTTGAATAGCCAAGAGGGCTCTCTTCCGTAGTCGATACCAGCAGGTAGCGCCGCCAAACAGGTGACAGGTCGACCGGACTCGGTCTGGTGCGAATGAGAGGTGGCGCGTGCAGGCACCACCTCTCACTCGCACCCTCGAGCTCGACTACCGCGTGGCCTCCAGGGCTTCGGTCGGGGATGCAGAAGCCTTGCGCCGACGAGCAATCAAGAAAGCGATCGCCGCAGTCATCAGGCCGGCAGCCAACGCGCCACCCGCAACCGGCCAAGAGATCGCGGGGGTACCCACCGTCACAGATCCCGGGATGTTCGTGTTGTTTGCCGGGTTGGGGTCCACCCACGTGAAGCCATTGGCCCCACCGGGAGTCAAACTGACCGTGAATCCGTTCAGCACGGAATTGGCGGGCACCGACGCGTCGATCGTGACAGGGACATCGAAGACGACACTCTTCGCCGGGCTGGTTCCAGTGCCGAAGAACTGGACACCAGAGCACGTAAGCACGGTGTTACCGTTCTGCAAAGTGCATCCAGCGGACGCGGTCTCCGCCGTAAAACCGCTCGCCGGATCGGTGTTGTGGAAATTCAGCGGCAGAGAGAACGTGGCGCCCGCTGGCGCAGTGAACGTCAACGGAGCAACAATCGCGTTCGACTCCAAGGTGTCGGGACCGAGATTCGTCGCGATCACGACCATGGTGCCGCTGCCACCAGGTGCAATGGTGGGCGCGAAAGTGAACAATGCGATGTCGGCATCGAAGTTGGGAGACGCCGCGCTCGCGCCCGACGCTCCCAAGACTCCGATAAGCACGGCGCTCCCGGCCGCGACTGCTGCACCTGCCAGATACCTGCGGAACTTCATGGTGTGCCCTTCAAGGTAATGGAGTGGGTCTCACTGAGGAGAGCGCAATTGGGTAAGCAAAGTGACGCGGGATCCCCTAGGCGGAGGCGGGTTGGATCTACGGACTGAGGCCGTTCATCCAACGTCAAGAAGCAGAGCGCCACTCGCCAGATCCACCCCACCCTCTACGTAAGCTCATTGGCGGCGCTGCGGCACGGGGAGGGGCGCCTCAGGCTGCGGGCACCCACTCCACTAGCCGGTCATGGAGCGGCTGCGTGGGACGGTGATTGGCTGAGTAGCGTGCCGTCAGCTCAGCAAGCTGCGAGGGCGAGATCGTGATCGACTTGAGGTAGACGTTCCATTTCACACCTTCAGTGCAGGGCGGTGTGGTGAGCGATCCCTCATATTGGGCGGAGGGAGAGCCTGACGGAAGGAGCATGGAGGGATCGAGGGTCTTGGTAAGAGCGGTGACATTGTCCGGAGATACTGAACTGGTCGGTAGCTTGGATAGCATTTCATCCAAGGCAGACGACGCATCGCCCAGCTGTACGAAGACCCCTAGAACCAGAACTTTCCCATCCGAGGATTTGTTGACGAAGTGCAGCTCCGCGGCCGAGTAGCGACCGTCGAGAGTATGCTCGCTCGAGACATGAAAGTGGAATTGCTGCAGGTAATAGGTGGTGCCGCCCGCTGTAACCGAATCCGCAGTAAGGTCTTCCGGGACGGCCTCAACCGCATGACCGGTATTCTCCGCACCAAAAGCAGTAGGTCCATAGTTGACCATCACAGTCATTGCCGACGTTGCTGGCAGTAGCTTCGCCAGTTGGATATCAATGGGAGACTCTCGGGAACCTTCGAGGTCGCGGCAAGCCGCTGCTATTCCGCCCCAGTTTTCAGGACCGTCGCTGCCCTCATATGACCACGTACCCACGGTGCTGGTTTGGCTCGGAGTAGGCGGAACCATGGCACCGGTTCTGGTACAGGCAGCCACTACTAACACGATCGCAATAGCGGAGCCGAGGGCGAGCAGGTCGCGGACAAGTCGGGATATCATGTGTGCCTCTTACACTGAAGCTCGAGTTGGACTTTATAGGTCCAACGTGGACTGCTGCTAAACAGCATCCGAGCGAGTCGTCCGGGCCATGATGAGGCCAGGGAGCAGATCCCCGCTGTACCCCTTGTGAGAGGGCGATACAGATACGAAAGTGACGATGAAGGGGCAGGCCGCTACTATCGGCCATCCCCGCTTGCCCCTCGGTCGTGGAGCAGGATAAACCACAGCCGCCGCCAGTATTTTCGCCCTGCAAGAGCGGGATGGTTCACCCGAATTACCGGGGAGAGGAACACAGCGGCGAGAAGGATGGCGAGGACGGCCGCCGGCCCTGACCCGGGGGCTTCGGGGCCGGTAAGCATAGACACGTACAGGACGACGCCGGAGAGCGCACTCCCGACTAGACCGCTCTTCGCTGGGAAGATGCCCGCCGCGAACAGTGCGAACAAAGCCCCTGCGAACAGTCCGATCAAGATAACTGACGCGTAGATCAAAACTGCAGCCACAGCGCTCCTCTGCATCGGCCGGCCCAAAGTGGCCGCGGGGACGGCGATGTCGTGCTGACTGACTGCCAGTCGGTCCGTCAACCAACCCGGCGAAGTCCCAGAGGTGGGGCCCTGACCGGGGGCAGGGCCCCACCGGCGGACCCGTTTGGGGAGCGAGTCCGCAGCAAGAGACCCGCCTTGGGGAGACATGTCTCTCGTGGGGAATGTGCGGTGAATCGCCGAGCCGAACAGCCCGAGCGCCTACCCGCCTTCTCACTTCAGAGAGCGGCTAATGGCCAAAAAGGTGACGCGCTCAACAGCCGGAGACAGCAGTCCTCCAAACGACGTCGTTAGGGACTCAGCTACTGGGACCCCGGTGCTGCTCGCTCAAGGTGAGAAAGTTCCGCTCAGCACATCCTCACCGAGGGAGATCCGCCGTCACACCTGCATTCTCGACGTTCGCGGCAATCGCCGTGCTGAGGGCAGCGGTGGGTGGCATTGCCTTGCTCCTCCCTCGTCGAAACAAGGAGCAAGACTGCCCCGGCGTGATCTGAGGTCTGCACGAACCGCCATCGAGGTGACGGGACCGTAGCAGTGACCATGCTGGCCGGCTGACTGGCTATCGGGACCCGACAGGAGGCTGAGTACGCCCGGGAGCGGGTCCCCGCCAACGCAACATCTCCGGTGAGCGCAAGACGAGCCACCAACTTCGTTTACGACTCGCATCACCACCGCCAAGTTTAAGACCTCTCCTTCACAAGGAGTCTCAAACTTGAAAGGACACGTCTGATATGAAAAAGACCCTCGGAGGGGTGATCCTCGCGGGCGGAGCCGTGTTGGTCAGTGTGCTGGCGGCAACGCCGGCACTGGCAGACACAGTCACCACAGGCGGGCTCATCTTCGGCACATACGGTCAGGGGGAGACTGGATACGTCGGGGTGAACATACAGAACCCGCAGTATGAGCTTGAGACCGGGACGACAACGTTCACGCTGAACGCTCCGCCTCATTCCACGTTCACCCAGTCCACAGTGAGCGGGACCCCACTGCAGTGGGACACCACCAATGGATACCAGCCGGTCGGCGCGGATGAGTCGTGGACGTGTGCTTCGAGTAACGGCAACACTCAACTCACCTGCAGCAATATCACGCTCACCGTCCCGCAACTCACGAACTCCTACCCTGGAACTGTTCAGCTGAAGATCCCGGTCGCGATCGACAACACGGCCCCCTGGGCAACCACCGTCTCTAACCCTTCCGGTTTCAACATGACGGCAAGCCCCGAGATCGGAGCAGGCGGCCTGCCGCGGCTTACCGCAGCGACTCAGCCGCTGAGCTATCAGATGAAGGCAGACCCGGGCAGTCCCGCGATCCCGGTCGAACCGATCTCTCTTGCAATCGGCGCCCTCGTACTGGGGGCAGCGGCTGCCGCTATCGGCGTGTTCCGCCGGAAGCGCATCGCTACGCAGTAGGAGCCGTCCTCATATTTGCGGCGCTGTTCCGGTTCCCGGAACAGCGCCGCAAATCATGGCCGCTGAGCAGCAAGGAGGTAGTCCGTGACTCAGAGTCTGACTACAACAAGGTTTTCATACCGACCCATCTCAAGCATCTCGCGATGGGTAGTCGCCATCGGCCTTGTTTGCTCGATCGTGGCCGGGGTAGCACTGCTCACCAATGTGCTCGCCTTCGAAGCAAGTATTGCGGCTCGCGTGCTCGACTCGGTCTTCATGGTGCCCGCATCGGCACCATCAGGACAGGCATATATCCGATACGTCGCGGACTATCCCTATGTCCTCGTTGTAACCCCGGAATGCAGCGCAGTGTTTCTTACCGCGCCTTTCATCGCAGCGAGCGCTTTACTGGTGCTTTCGGATCGCTTCACAGTGAAGCGGATCATGGCTACTCTATCGATCAGTATCGGCGTGATCTTAGCCATCAACGCTTTGCGTATTGCATTCATTGCTGCCGCCCTCGCTTGGTGGGGCATGGACGGCTACGGATGGTCTCACACGGTAGTTGGATCCGCCCTGAGTTTCATCGCGATCGGGGTCTCCACAGCCATCTTCTACGTTGCACTTACACGCCCGGGGGCTCCGCGTCGGCCGAGGAGATCACTGCAACCGGAATAGAGAGTCCAACGCGGGACCCGCCCCCGACGTTCCCGATGACCCCACGAAGGTGCTGTTAGCAGCCCCGCGACCGTGCAGGGAGGAGCACTCGCGACACGCTCGTCCACGAGCACGCAACCCCTCTGTTCTGAATGCGGCTGAGGAGGGAGCGACGAAGCCGCGCAAACGGGCGACGAGTCAACCGACACTCACAACTCGGCCCTCCGTGAAGCCGGATCCACTGCGATCAGCCAGCTAGCGGCACTCGCAGCAGCAATCCCAATAGACAGAAATGCAGTAGGAAGCAACCCTTGCAACAGCGGCTGCTCACTCCACCCCCACCAGCGCATGCCCGAGTTAAGGAAGACAGTCTCCAGCATGCTCGTCTCGACGAGGATTGCTATTGCGACCGCCAGTGCCTTCAGCACCCTCAAGATCGAGAACCGCGTGGAAAGGACCAGCACCGCCCCCGCCAGAACGAAGGGGACGATCAAGAACACGACGGAGGAAGACTCGGCGATGGTGACCGTGAACGGCAGACTCCCGGAGAGACCAAACCGCAAAGCCAGGGCCGGGAGGACGGCACTGACTGCAGCAAAGGACGCGCTAATCATCGCCGAGGCGGCGCTGGCCTCAATTGCTCGGATCTGCGGGCTACCCCAGACCGCGGCAGCGCACACAAGAATCAGGCCTGCGCTGACGCCGGCTCTCCGCAAATGGAGACCCGGCTCTGTGATGTCCTCATCCAAGCCCGTCGACTACCCCTCCGAGGTTCCTCCGTCGCAACCGCTCCACTCAGTAAGAACCGTACCTTTTCTCAAACTGCACTGCGCGCTGAGGCTTCGGCGCACCTAGCAGGCTCCTCGGTGCTGCTGGCGAGTCGAGATAGATAGGAAGCCCGCAGCCCGTGTTTTGCTCGGCGTAGCAGAACCGTGAAACTGTTTGGCGACAGCCCCATCCGTTCAGCAGTCACCGCTCGAGGTTCCCCTTGGATCACAGAGAACCAGAGGGCGTCCTGCCAGCGGGAAGGAAGATCACCGAACGCAGCGCGCATCTCATCGTTGATACTCTCTGTGGCGTCCGGGACGATCGAGTCAAGTATCTGGTTGTCATCCGTGGGTTGAACCCTCGCGCGCTCCTGAAGAACAGCGCGAGAACGGTTGCGAACAGCAGTAAACAGGTAGGCGCGAAAGTGAACTGCCGGACCGTTTCCGTTCTCGATCGCGGTCACGACGCTGTGGAACGAATCAACCGCCACATCCTCGGCGTCTGCGGCGGAGCGAAGTACGCTGAAGGCCACGCGCTGTGCGGCTCCGCCGTGACGCAGGAAGAGCTCCGCTACCGCCGAAGAGTCCCCCGCCCGCACGCAAGCGATCAGCTGCTCGTCATCCAACTGCGGGTATTGCGTGCGCGCACGTTCGACGTTCATATCGGACTCCAGCTCTTGCAGTCGCCGAGGGGATGTGCGCCTCGCACCGGCGACTACAGAACATACCCCGCCTACAGCGAATCTGAAGGATCATAAGGATGCGGTTTTTTTCACCGAAGGTGTGAGCCGGGGTGTTACCCGATTGACCCCGCGATCCCGGAGATGGGAACGCTCCCGCATCCTCCCCTCCGCATCCTCCCTCCGCTCGAAAATCTGGCGTCTCGTCACTCTCAGCCGTCTACGCGCCTCTCAAAGACATGACCGCTAAACAAGCTTGGGAGGCACTTTGGGCGTTCGTAACGGATCAGGTGCCTACCCAAACCACATGGTCGACGCTGGACCACTCGCTTCTCAATACTGTCGCCGAGCTGGCGAGTGAACGCGCAATATTGCGCCCCCACGACCTAGGTCTCGAGATCACTCTGCCTCTCCGTTCGTACGTAACTGAAGTCTGGGCGGCGGACGAGGATCTAGCCATCTCCTTCATCGCCGCATTGCTTCGTCAGATCAGAGCACGCTGGGCGCATCTCACCGAGACGGAATTGCTCAGGAGCCTCGCCAAGGACCATCTCGTCGGCTGGCATTGCCTCAGCGCATTCGTTTCCAAAGCAGCATTCGAGCTGCCCCGGTACACACCCGTCGCGGTCTCGGTATCGGAGTGCCCCCTGTGAAGCTGATGCCGATCTACGGGACCCGTCCAGAAGCGATCAAACTGGCTCCCGTAATCACAGAGGCCTCTCGCCGAGGTCTGGAGCTGTCCATCGTTACTACCGGTCAGCATCGAGAGATGTGCGCTGAGGTCAACGAAATATTCGGAATAGTTCCGGACCACGACCTAGACATCATGAAGCCCAGTCAAACGCTTGCCGAGATATCGAGCGAGACGTTGAGAAAGCTGGCCCCCGTCCTTCTAGACGAACGGCCGGATGCCGTGCTCGTCCAGGGCGATACATCCAGCGCCACCGCTGCGGCTTTGGGTGCCTACTACCAGCACATTCCCGTAGTTCACGTCGAAGCCGGTCTTCGTACCTTTAATCTCTACTCGCCGTTTCCTGAAGAGGGTAACCGGCGAGTCATCAGCGCGATCGCGAGCCTTCACCTCGCCCCGACACACCTTTCCCGCTCCAATCTGGTAAATGAGGGCATCACCCCGGAGGCCGTTGTGGTTACGGGAAACACAGTCATTGATGCGCTGGAGTGGGCATCCGAGCAACGCGTAGAGATGACGGATCCTCGCCTTGAGGACCTGCTTCGGAGTTTCAGACCCTTCATCCTCGCGACGGTCCATCGGAGAGAGTCCTTCGGTCGTCCCATGCGCGAGATCGGTACGGCAATCCGCATCCTGGCGAAGCGCTTCCCCCACATCAAGTTCGTGATCCCCACCCATCCGAACCCGTCCGTCGCCGAGTACTTCATCTCAGAGCTTCGCGGCATACCCAACGTACTGATCACGCAACCTTTCTCATACCTCGAGATGGCTCAGGTGCTGCGGGCTGCGCATATCGTGATGACCGATTCCGGCGGGTTACAGGAAGAAGCCCCCACGTTTGGAAAACCCGTACTAGTGCTTCGTGAGAGCTCTGAACGCCCTGAGGCGATCCTGGCTGGTACCTCGAAGCTGGTCGGAACCGACGTCGCAACCATTGTCTTTGAGTGCGAGCTGCTGATCACAGACCAGGGAGCCTACGAATCGATGGCCAGAGCTGCGAGCCCTTTCGGGGATGGACGGGCGGCAAGGCGAAGCGTGTCCGCTATTCAAGCACTACTCGGGGAGGGTACTTACGAGCCCGAGTTCGACCCGCAAAGCCACGGCCAGATCTCCTAGCGCGACCTCACAGGGAGGAACCCTACGAGATCTCGTCATCCTCGATCACGACGGGCACAGACTCACGTTTACACAGTGGACATGATAAGTACCCGATCATGAGGTTAGGGCCTATCCGCCTCGAAGTGGAGACCGGGGGGATGCATCCAGTCCGGAGTGGGCAACTGCTAATGGAACAGCTGGCACGAGCTTTAGCGTTGTGCGACAGATGGTCGGACAGCAGGGGGAAACGCTCTTCAGAGTTCGCGTGGTCGATCACTTCAGCACAATGGGATACGAAAGGGTGACTTGAATGCATGGGAGCGTCGACGACGACCCCCGGGCTCGCTACGCCGAGACACTAAGCTCCGGCAATGGCATCCAGGAGCCGAGTCTACAGACGTTTCTTGGGGCAGGAGCCGGCTCCGTCCAACACGCTGTCCCCTTTCCTCCAAGTCGATACATCGCACGGCCGCGCGTCACAGCCCGCATACGCGAGGCCCTGACCTGCGGCGTGGCAGTCGTGCGCGCCTTCAGAGGTTCCGGAACGCGAACCGCTGTAGCAGAGCTAGTCGATCAAGACGGCATAGCCACGCAGACAATGTGGTGCACTGTAGAGGAACTAGGTCACCTGGATGCGCTCAGCACCAGGAAGGACCCGATCGCGCTACTTGTGGTGGAAGACAGATATGGGACGGCCGCGGACCGGGTCATCGAACTTGCTCAGCGGCTCCGCACGGTAATGGGCTCACAGATCTGTGTCATAACACGAGATTCCGCCCCGTACCAACGACCGGCGACCATATCCAAGCTTGACTTGGAGGTTGTCGATGCACAGACCCTCCTCTTCTCTGAAGAAGAGATCGCTGCTCTAGCTGAAACATTTGGGCTTCGGATCACGCCCTCAGCCATGGAATCTATCGCTCGGGTCACGGGCGGATGGGCAGAGGGACTCAAAGTTGCTCTGAGCAGCTTCGCTCGAGCTGATAGCTGGATCGACGACGAGAACGTCGAGGCGATGCTTCGACCGGGGATCGAGTGGGTACGCGAGCTGGGTCCGGCGGCCCTGGATGAAGCGCTCCCAACTCAGCTATGGACACCGATATCGATTCCCTCCTTCGTGGATGAAAGCCTCCTGGAGGCGTCGGAGACGAACCCCGAGCTGGCCAAGAAAGAACTCGAGAAGCTGGTCAGGGATGGGGTGGCCACTCGCGAGCTGCATAACGGAGAGTCCCGGTGGAGACTAAACCCGCTTCTGCGATCGGCACTAGTGGCATCGATCGACGAGAAGGACCTCCGGGAAGCCGCGGGCCTCATGTCCGAAGTGCTCCTGCAACAGAATAAGCTCGCCGAAGCCATCCGTCTGTCAGCCACTTCGAACGCCACCGACCGGGTACTACGCGCGACTAACCGGGCTTTCGGCCGACTAGCTCTCAACGATTGGCTCCAGCTCGCCACAGACGTCCCGCCTGCCGCCCTACTTCGAATGCCGACCCTCATCTCTTTGCGGGGATCAATCGAGGAACGGCTGCCTCAGAAGGACCGCCTGGAATGGCGCACCAACCCGCAGCGCCCGGTACCTGACCCCCTGGAACTGGCCGGGCTAGCAGCCGAGCTCCGCGCCCAAGGCGATCTCACGGGCGAGCTCAACTTACTTCCGGCACTCAGCAAGGCCCGATCTCAGGCAACGAATGTCGAAACTCTCAGCGCTCTACAAATCCAAGAGATATCCGCCCTCCTCAGCCTCGGCAGGTTTACGGTGGCTTCGCACCAAGCAACGCTCCTCGACATCGAGCCCGGTATGCCGCTCTTCCGTGCGCTCTACCTCGCCGCCCTCCGCACACTGAGCCAGGCCGCGATCGGCAACACAGCACAAGCACGGACAGAAGCGAAGGCAGCGCGAAGTATTGACGCCCGCGAGTTCTACATAGGATCCCAAGCAGACGCCGAGTTCAGACTGGCAGCAGCGCTCACAGATGCGTGGGCCGGGCGTCCAGCGTCGGCCGAGAGTGCTTTGGAGACACTCAAAGACGATGTCGGCCCAACCCCATATCAGCTCCTTCGCCGAATCGCGAAGGCTCTCGTCCATTTCTTCCAAGGCGATGCCGACCGCACACGGCATCAACTACAGAAAGCGGCTGTTCTAGCTGAGATTGCATCCGCCGACGAGGCTCGAGAGCTTGTGGAGTACTTGCGTGCACGGATATCGCTGATTACCGGTGAGGTTCAGCCAGTAGAGCACAGTTCGCGGGCTTCTCGCTCCAACCATTCAGCGTGGGGCCACCTGACCTCTGCACAGTACGCGCTCTTACGACACGACTTCGAGTCGACCCAGACCGCCGTGGAGGCAGCTCTTCATCTATCACCCTCCCAATCAGCCTCCCACCTGACAGGTCTGTTTCTGTTGGCAGCGGCGCTCTACCGCGCAGCAAACCATAACAGCGCGGCCAAGGTCGCGAACACAGCCTTCTCATCTGCCCAGTCCGGCTCGACCGTGTTCCCGTTACTGGCTATTCCTCATTCCGACCTTGTCGCTCTCGCCGAGTTGGTGGACGAGGAGTCCTCTTCCCTCGTGCAGTCCGCGAGAGATCTGCAGGCCTTGGCACTCCGCGGCGATATGAAGGGTCGCACGCTAACCCGCCGCGAACGGCAGATAGTCGCCGAGCTTGCGTCAGGGGACACATTCGAGCAGATTGCTCGCAGGTTGTTCGTATCGGAGAATACGCTCCGCAGCCACACCCGAAGCCTCTACCGAAAGCTCGGCGTCCAGTCGCGACATGATGCTGTAAGCCGCTCTCTTCAGTTCGGAATACTGCCACCGCACCCATCGGCACCGGCCACGGGCGGCAACGGCTCGATGCCGAGTCGCGCCTCCTCGGGGGAATCCTAGAGACCCGCGAAACCTTTGATCGGTCTGGCTCCGGTCTCCTCAGGGGCGCTAGAAGCGAGGACTCCTCGGTTGACAGAGATTGCCATCCGAGGAGTCCTCTATGAGGCTCCGGACTACGCGCGCGTCTGATGATCCGTCGACTTGCGACGACGAAGAACAGCGATCGCGGGCACGAGGACACTCGCTCCCAAGAGAGCCACGGCTGCGGTGGGGGTCATCGCAGGCGTTCCCAGAGCGACGTTGTAGTCGCGAGAGTTGTTGCTGAGATTCGAGTCGGCCGTCGACTGGTTGTCGGGCAGCACTGAGACGGAACCCGAATAGGTTCCGGGAACAGCATCCGAGTCGGCCGTCAGGGAGAACGTGATCTTGCCGCTGTTTCCGGGTGCAATTGGCGACCCAGAAAGCGATGAGGGGTCACAGGTGAGGGTTGTACCGGCCGCATCGATACTGCATGCATTATCGACTACGAGCTGTCCCCCGAGAGGCCCTACCGTAACCGCGTTGCTGGTGAACTTGGTGTATTGGGGAGCCTTGACGACGATCGTCCACCCTTCCGACGAGTCGATTGAATCTCCCGCCATGTTATAGAAGACGATGTCACCTTCGCCGGTCTCTCCGGCGTTGAGGTTCGGAACTGTCACGGTCTGGACCTCGAGATCCGTCGTGTAATGAGTGGCGGCGCTTGCCATCTGAGCACCTCCTAGAAGAGAGAGCGCTCCCGTTGCAAGAATGGGAACGACAAGCCAGCGCTTCTTGAGAGACATTTTTTAGGACCTTCCTTCCGAGATCTCATCTCGGGCTTGAATATGAACGGTTGCGCTCAACTGAGCACAAGGTCGCTGGAACGATGAGTATCGGCTCCAGCTGGCGGTGTGTCGTGGGTGGGCTGAACTCAACGGAGCTCCCCCGCAAGTCCAGCCCACCCTGACCCTCACGGTTTAGACAGTGAGGTTCTTCCATCCCATAGAGGTGTGCTGCCAGATGCCGCTGCTTGCGACAACCCAGACGACGCCATCTGCACCAATCTGGGCAGCGACAATCCCCGGCGTAACAAGCGGGTCCTTAATCGCAGCGACCGTGCATGCTGCAGGATCAGAGAGCTGCGTGGGGTCGTAGGCGTAGCACTTCCAGCTCGTCACGTCACCGGTGGCGCCATTGACGGAGTCACTCGCCCAGACAACGCCGTTCGAGATATGCGCCACATGCGACTTGCTTCCCACCGACAAGTTGTCGGCTCGAGTGTTGGGCTGCTGGACCCAGCGGATGCTGGTGCGGTCCAGTCGATAGAGATGGTTATCGGTTCCCAGACCCCAGATTGTGCCATCGACACCCACGGAGGTTCCGAGGACCTGGCCGAGGAGATGCGTCCAGCTTGCGCCATCCCAGTACCAGTCGTCGTGCGACGTCGCGGTGAGCACGACGTTGTTCTGGCTTGCCACGTCAAGGCCACTCCACCAGTCAGTGACACCCATAGCGGTCCACTTAGCTCCGTCATACCGGTATGGCGTGCGGGTGCCGCTGGCGTCGCCGGCGAGGACCCACAGTTCACCGTCGCTACCTTCGGAGACGACCTGAACCTGCGGGATTGTGCTGGTGTCGATCGTCTTGGCCGTCTTACCGTCGTATTGCACCACCTTGTGGGCGGACGTGAGAACGACAGCGTGGTTCGCGTCGCCGGCATCGAAGCTCAGGATCTGAGTCCGCGGAAGAACACCCGCGTCACAGGTGATCGCGTATCGCAGCGACGAGACATTCGCCAGCGCAGCGGGGTTGGGCGCCAGCTGCGCGAGCGCACGGGGGGACGGCATCGACGCCTGATTTGTCGTTACCTGAGAGGCAACACTCGGAGCGGCATCAGGGGTGATCCAATCCTTGGCGTAGGACGTGACGTAGTTCTCGTCCACGAAGTGAGTCGTGCGACTCATCAGCGCCGTACCGTCGCTATTAGGAGTAACCCAGGACGGGGCAAGAGGGTCCTGTCCCTTGTCCCGGGTGAGGGACAGGAGCTGTCCGATGGGGATGGAGATCTCTTTGCCGCACTTGTCAAGTACGACGTTTCCCGACAACCGAGCAGTGGTCTTCGCATCACCGGTGAAGGTGCCCTGAACGACAGTGGCCTGGTGGTGCGCAGTTGAGTGCGCGGGGGTCGTCACACTGGAACTGGCGTAGTTCACAGTTACCTGACGGCTGGTGCTCTCAGTGTGCTGCGTTCCCCAGGACTCCTGATAGGAATACGAGAGCCCACCCGCCACGGGAGCGTACGGATAGGGAACTGCAATCCCACCACCGGCGCCCAGGCTGCTCGATACGGTGTGGTCTGTCGTAGTCGTCATAGTCGCGGTCGAAGACCAACTGCTACCCGAAAACGCCTCGCTTTGCGTGAGGTCAGTGTCGTTGTGGTGCGCTTCATCCGCGTTGAGGAATGTCGACTTCGGCAAGAACTGCTGGTTTGAGACAGCAATCTCCTCGATGTTGGAGTGGACGCCGGACGTGTCGACTAGGTATCCAGCCAGCTCGGGGGCGTTTGCTAGCACCGCCTGAAGGTCAAAGTCAGGAGTCGAGGTGGGTGCCCCCGACTGGGCAGATGCGGGGCTCGCGATTCCTGCGAGGACAACGATCCCAAGCGCACTGGCTGCTGCGAGAGCGCAGCGACCTAGTTTGGATCGATTCTTCATGTATTCTCCGTTGGTTTGCTTGCATTCTGGTGAATTAGTTACCAGTCTGAACAATGCCGAAAAGCCGGCACATCCAAAGAGAGAGAAGACTTGCCTACTACGTGACGCCGGAGCGTAACAGATCACCCCCTCGGGCACCCCCGATCGTCACCCCCCTAGCACTCTTGATCTCGGTTCCATGCCACCGCCGCTCGACCTGTGGCCACCTAGCGGTAACTTGCGGATGGAGCGACGTTCGCACGAACCCGAGGAGACGAAGCTGACCCCGCTCCCGCCACAGATGTCGGGGGAGGGAACTTCTCAGCTCTCGCGGGCGACCGGCTGACCTATGGCAGCCTCGGAATTTCGCCGAGTCTTGGCCCAGCCCGATCTTCCGGTAAGGAGGCGCCCAAAGGCGCGCCAGGTAGTCACATAGAAGGCATATACGTAGAGCACATAAGCCCAGCCCCAGCCCACCCCTCGCCAGTAGCCCTGCTTCCGCTCACACTTCGCGATGTAGACCGGTCCCCATAGAAAGAAGGGCGCAAGACCGGCGACCAAATAGATGCCGAGCAGGGCGGCCCCCCCTCTGGTCAAGAAATCTACGAGGAACTCCGTGTTCGAGAGAAGCGCAGTCGCAAGAAAGATCATGGGGATGGGGTACACAAAGGTACCTATCAGGGTCAACCACGGCTGCAGGAAGTAGTAGGTCATCTCGACGATTCCAGCATTCGAGATCTTGCGACTCGACCATACGGCCGGCCAGTAGCGAATGCACTGCATGACACCTTGTCCCCACCGAGTCCGCTGCGTGAGGTAGCGCCGCAGATCGAAGAGAGCTTCCTGGTCAACCCAGGTGTCTGGGCAGAATCGGTTTTTCCAGCCGGCGAGAAGCAGGTGGACCCCGAGTTCAAAGTCCTCCAGCAGGGAACCTCGCCAAGCTCTACCATCTCCCCCATCGAGCGACTGGAGCGCAGACAAGCGCGTGAACTGCCCATTACCGCCCATGCCCACTGTTCCCGTGTAGATCCGGGCGGATTGGATTGCGGAGATTACAGTCCGGAACTCGACGTCTTGCATTCGCACGAGTGTTCGTGCGAAGAAGTTTCGGAGCCTCCCGGAGGAAGAGAGAGGCGTGTGGACGTCGCGGTTCATCATTCTCACCACGATCTGGACGCCGCCCACTGAAGAATCCCCGAAGTAGTCTGGGCCAGCGACTGCGCGCAAACAACCGACGGCGGGTCGCCCATCAGCGTCTACAACACCGACGATGACCCGCTCCGTGTCAACACCCTCCCCGAGCCAGGCTATGAGCTCATGGTAGGCGGCATTCAGTGCGTCGCCCTTGCCCGTTCTAGCCTTGGGCCTGCGACGCTGGACCAGATGAACGAGAGGTGAGGCTTCCATCCACCCGGCGACAATGACCGCGGTGTCGTCATCTGAGTCGTCATCTATAACCCATACATGGGTATCAGGGAAACTCTCGAGCAGATACTCGAGAGTTTCCCCGATTACCGCTTGCTCATCTCGGCAGGGGACGAAGAGGTGCCACTCCAGGTCGCCCGGCTCGCCCGATCGACGCGATCGACGGCGAAGAAAGGGCACGACTATGAGTAAGACATACAGGGTGAAGATCACTGAGAGGATGAGCGAGAGCTGCATTGAGACAGCAAGGACGATCTGCAACTTCTCTATCTACTCTCTTTTAGCCGACGCCCAACCAAGCGTTATTACCGCGCAACCTCGTTCTCGCTTGCTCTGTTGCGGCCGGACCTGAACAGCAAGGCCCCGAAGAGCATCAGTCCGAGTGAGCCTGCGACGACCAGCAACGCAGGAAAGTCCATCCCTGTCGTAGCAAGGACCGCAGCAGCCCCGCCTCCACCAGCGATTCCGCCATAAGGGGTGTACAAGTTCGTGCCTCCGTCTTGGATGGGGTGCTTCCCCGTCCACTTTCCAGTTCATCTCTTATAGAAGAGAGAGCTACCGCCCCATCAAGGTGACGGGCAGGGACCGGCGAGGTACCCCGGTGCCCCCAGGGCCGCTCTACGCCCTACAAGATCTCTCTTGAGGTTTGGCAGGGCGAGTCGCGCCCGGATTCCTATCGGGAGAACTCGCCCTGCAGACGCCAGCCAGGCCCCGTAGGTACTCGCCGCTCGAGGAGCTGCCCCCAGCAACCACGAAGCTGCGTCCGTATATGGAGAGCGACAGCCAGCCGGAAAGTGACGCAACCCAGACACCGGTGATGCGCAGCCTCACCCACGAGCATCCGGTTCAGAAGCCGCTTTGAGTGACTCACACGAACATCGGCGGGGGTGAGGCGAAGGCTTCACCCCCAAGGCTCCGGTGGGTCTCGCGCTCAAGGCGCACTCAGGATCTCGGGGCTTGCACGCTGCTTCCGTCTTTTCATGACGAGGTAGGACATCGCGACAGCTCCCACGATTGCCCCGACGCTCATGAGCGACCCGGTGACGGTATGGGTCCACCCATAACCATCAATCCCCCACCAGACCAGGGTGGCGCCGATGAAGGCGATGCGGACCTCGTTGATGACAACGATTATGGTCACGCTCAGTAACAGCGCGGGCAAGATACGGGCAGGGGAAAACCTTCGAGACAGCAAAAAAAGCGCCGCTACCGCAAAGAAGGGCGCGGTGAGGAAGACTGCGCTGCACTCCGGGGTGATCTGGAGTACGTAGGTCGGGTCGTCAACGAAGGCGATGTAGGGGAGTGTGAACGGCGCGTATGAGGGAACACGAAAGACTGCGCTCAGTACGCGCGCCGCGAGGTCTGCCTCGATAGCGAGCACCGCAGGCAGGTAGATGAATGCTGACGCCATGAGTCCGACAAGACCGAGGGCAAGAACCAGACGCGTCACCCATTTGAGTGCTGTGCCCGAACTTGTTGCACCTGCCGACTCCTCAAGTACCATCCATGCTCTCCTGCCCTCTCCTGCGCGTGTCCCCTCGAGACAGACAGGTCCCCCTGACCGCATGGGGCGCTTGCCTCTGTATAGAGAGTCCCGGGTGGAAGAGTGAGTGACGAGAGCGACGACAACCTCTGTCTCCCGAGCCGGGGCCCAGCATGTTGTTCATGTCCGCACTGATCCGATGAGGACGTTCAGCCTTGGTCGGCCGACGGCTGGGCGACCACGGAACGTTTCAAACATTCCCTCGGAATGAGCATCACTTTTCCGGTACTCCCAGGCTCTTCATGGCATGGAGAGGGCCCCGCACCGTACCCCGCATCTCGGCGCAGTGGGAGCGCTATCCACTCTGGTTACCGGTGCACTTTCACTCGGTGGGTTCGCGGCGAACCCACCATCACGATCCCCTACTCGACGAAGGGTCCTTCCTCTACTAATGACCGTCGATCGCCATCCGACCTGAGTAGGAAAATGAAGGCGCCGAGATGGGCCCCACGTGTGATGCGTGTTGAAGAGCTCGAACCTAACGTGAAGCCATGATTGAAGTTAGGAACCTGAGCAAGCGCTACGGGAAGAAGACAGCGGTCAACGATGTTTCCTTCACGATTCACCCCGGGCAAGTGACGGGGTTCCTGGGGCCGAACGGTGCGGGCAAATCGACGACGATGAGAATGATTGTCGGCCTAGACCGGCCCACGTCGGGTCACGCGATGGTGAATGGGAAGCAGTATGCAGATCATCGCGACCCACTACATCAGGTAGGCGCGTTGCTGGAGGCCAAGGCGGTCCACACCGGTCGTAGCGCATATAACCACCTGCTCGCTTTGGCGGCTACGGCATCGCTACCAAAGTCTCGAGTTCACGAAGTGATCGAGATGACCGGACTAGAAGGAGTTGCCTCCAAGCGGGTCGGTGGGTTCTCTCTCGGAATGGGACAACGCCTTGGGATTGCAGCGGCACTTCTCGGTGACCCGCAGACCTTGATCCTCGATGAGCCTGTGAACGGCCTGGACCCGGACGGCGTCCTCTGGGTGCGGCAGCTGACTCGCTACCTCGCCTCCCAAGGAAGAACGGTTTTTCTCTCTAGCCATCTGATGAGCGAGATGGCTCTTACCGCCGATCATGTGGTCGTTCTCGGCCGCGGTCGCGTGCTCGCTGACGCCTCGATCGAAGCGCTTACTGCACAGGCCGGCGCAACACATGTGTCAGTGCGTACCTCCGCGCCACAGGTATTGGCAGCCGCAATCGCTGGCCCAAACGTCACAGTCACACAGATGCCCGATGGCAGTCTGTCCGTGGATGGAATGGATGCATCAGACGTGGGGGCGGCAGCTCTTCGGGTCGGGGTCCCCGTTCAGGAGTTGCGTACAGTCTCCGCCAGTCTCGAACAGGCCTACTTGGAGCTCACCCAGGACGAGGTTGAGTACCGTTCGGAGGTGTCAGCGTGATGTCTTCCACAATGCCTAAGATCTCGACCTCTCTTAATGCCCGGCTGAGCGCCGGTGGAGTACTGCGGTCTGAATGGGTAAAGCTGCGCAGCGTGCGCTCAACAGCGTGGTGCTATGGAGCTCTCATCGCACTGATGGTTGCCATCGGTCTACTCGTTTCGAGCCTTAGCTTCAGCAGCTCGGGATCGGAGTCAACCACGGGGGACCTTGCTCGATCCATCGTCGTTGACGTCAACACCGCCGGGCTCAAAATAGCGGTCCTCATCGCGTGCGTGCTGGGGGCGCTCATCGTGACCGGCGAGTATTCCACTGGCATGATCCGTTCCACGTTCGCCACTGTCCCTCGACGTACAGGCGCGCTCATCGCGAAGGCCTTTGTTCTCGCAGTGACTACCTTCGTTGCAACTGCAATCGGAATCTGGCTCTCCGCGTTCGCCTCCTGGCCGTCGCTGGCGAGCCAGCAGATCGACGTGGATCTGGGAAGCCCTTCGGTGTTCATGCCGTTGATCGGTGGCGCGGTCTACACGACCATGGTGGCACTCCTCGCCTTTGGCTTCGGCGTCATCTTGCGCAGCACCGCTGGGACGCTGGCCGTGGTTCTCGGTCTCATCTTGGTTGCACCGGTCATCATTCCGATGCTGGGAGGAATGGTCGACGCCGATTGGGCTCGCACCCTTAGCGCGCTGATGCCGCAGAACGCCGGCGGACAGCTGTTCGCGTTCTCCGGCGACGCGTCGATCCCGCAGTCCGACACCGGGGCTCTCAAACTGGATGGCTGGGGCGGCTTTGGCGTGCTGGCCGCGTGGGATGTAATCGTTCTGGCGGCAGCCATAGCACTGGCTAAGTGGCGCGACGCATGATTGCTCGGCAACCGCAGGCCCGCGCTGCTAGTGGAACTAACGCCGCAGACCTGCGGTTGCCGAGCACCCCCGGTATTTTCCGTCGCTACCGTTCGCGGCACCCGCGATTGATGGATGTCCTCCTCGTCCTCGCCATCGTCGATATCGCAGGAAACTGGGCGTTGGGGATAGCGGCATCCGAAATTCCCCAGGGAGCGTCGATCCTACTAACGGCGTTGCTTGCCGCGACTACTGCTGCAGGGGTGTTGTTCCGCCGCACGCGACCTCTTATGGCATTGAGCGTGATGGCAGCCGGCGCCGTCGTCGTCTCGATCTGGCCGCCCAACCAATTCGTTCTACTACCCGCAGCGTTCGCTGTGTACTCCCTCGCTGTCCACAAATCGGTGCAATCCGGATGGGCTGCGGCTGTGATCGTTGGAGCCTTAGCCGTCACGGCAGCCCTTATCAGAGAAGCCGGCCAAACGACAGTAGGCAGCTTCAATCCCCTACTCAATCCCAGTCCTGATGCCCCAACGCCGCTATGGGTGTCTGTCCTCTCCTTCTCAGCACAAATAGGCGTCGTGCTAGCGGTGAGTCTCGCGCTAGGTATCACCATCGGCGACCGCCGCCGCTACCTGGAAGCGCTCATAGAACGAGCCCGAGAGCTCGCCGTCGAACGAGATCGGCAAGGAGAACTCGCAGCTGCTGCAGAGCGAAACCGAATTGCCACGGAGATGCACGACATCGTTTCCCACAGTCTGACGATGATGATTGCCTTGGCTGAGGGTTGCGCCGCCACGGCAGATAGGGCTTCACCGGAAGCTGCCGATGCGATGCGTAAGGTCGCTAGCACTGGCCGGTCAGCAATGGTGGACATGCGCAGGATGCTTGGTGTCCTGGGCGGAGATCTTGCAGAGACCGTCCCTCAGCCGAACCTGGCGGATCTTCCCCAGCTAATCGAACGATTCCGTAACCTCGGCGTCCCCGTCACCCTCCGCATCGACGGACACCCTCCGAGCGACCCGACTCTACAGCTGACGATTTATCGGATCGTGCAGGAAGCACTGACCAACGCAACCCGATATGCACACGGCCCAACCGAAGTCGCCGTCCGCATCGCGCTAGACGCGACAACTCTCACGACGACGATCATCGATGATGGGCTACCCGGTTTTCCCTACAGGCCAGCCGGGACTGGTCGAGGGCTTCCGGGGATCCGGGAAAGAGTCGCCGCGCTCAATGGCACGGTCGACGCTGGGCCAAGAAGGGACAACCTCGGGTGGAAAGTCAAAGCCACCCTGCCGCGCGGCGACGCGAAGGAAGGATGGACGTGATCAGAGTCCTGATCGCTGACGACCAAGAGCTCATTCGTCTCGGATTTCGGATGGCACTGGCCGAAGAACAAGACTTGCAGGTTGTTGCGGAAGCGACGAATGGCGTCCAAGCCGTCGAAAAGGCTCGGCGCACCCGGCCCGACGTGGTGCTCATGGACGTGCGAATGCCGTACCTCGACGGTATCGCCGCCACCAAGATGATCACGGAGGATCTCTCAGAGACCCGAGTGCTGATACTCACGACGTTCGACCTCGATGAGTACGCTTTCGGGGGTCTGCGAGCGGGTGCCAGCGGCTTCATGCTCAAGGACTCAAGATCAGAACAGATAGTCGACGCCATCCGTGCGATAGCTGCAGGAGATGCCTCAATGTCCCCGCGAGTTACGAAACGTATGCTCGAGATGTTCGGGGCACGCCTCCCCGATGGGACCCCCGACGCGACCGCAGCGCTTAGCCCTCGCGAGCGCCAGATCCTCGTTGCTATCGGCGAAGGCAAAAGCAACCCCGAGATCGCCAAGGCGTTTTTCCTCAGTGAGGGCACGGTTAAAACCCATGTAAGTCGAGTGCTCAGCAAGCTCGGTTTACGTGATCGCATCCAGGCGGTCATCTTCGCGTATGAGCATCGACTAGTCGGTTAACTCCAGCTTGTGCGACGTGGCCGATACGAAACTCCATATCAAGGATGAGGCATAGCTGGAAGCAAGCCTCGTCACAACCAGTTCTGCTGAGGGGCAGGGGGGCGTCCCGTGGTGCCATGAAGGGGCTCGGGGTTGATCGGGGTTCCGTTCTTCTCGACCTGGAAGTGCAGATGACAGCCCAGCGCGTAGCCGGTGTCGCTCATCTTCCCGAACTGTGTCCCGGGACTCACAACGTCGCCGGCCTTCACGAGCAGGCCGACCTCCATGTGGAAGTACCCAGTGAAGAGGCCGCCGCCGTGGTCGACCCACACGATGAGAGCGATCGAATCGAAAAGCTCCTGCCCGCTCATGCTCCCTTTCGCCGCACGGACGAACTGGAAGATGAGCAGCATAATGGCGACCGCCCGCCCGGCGACGGCGGGCGGCCCGCCTCTACGATGGGAAGGGACCCGGAGGAGGCTCCATGGCGACCAGCGCATGGCCGATGACCGACGTCGAGGTCGTCGGATCGGGCCCCAACGCACTGGCCGCCGCCGTCACCCTCGCACGCGCGGGCCTGTCAGTGCGCGTCTTCGAGCGGATGTCGCACCTCGGCGGCGGAGCCCGCACCGCCGAGACGGTCGCGCCCGGATACCAGCACGACACGTGCTCGGCCGTGCATCCGTTGGCGCTGGCCTCACCCTTCTTCCGCGCCTTCGGGCTCGCGCGTCGCGTGCAGTTCGTCACACCGGAGATCTCGTTCGCACATCCCTTGAGCGCCGCCGACGGCGGCTCCGGCATCGCCTATCGCGATCTGGAGCGCACGGTCGAGGGCCTGGGCCGCGACGGCGCCGCCTACCGCCGCCTGATCGCGCCGCTCGCCGCCCGTTCGCGCGAGATCGCCCGGTTCACGGGTTCCCCGCTGCTGCGCGTGCCTCCGCATCCTCTCGTCAGCGCCCGCTTCGGCGCGCGAGCGGTTCTGCAGGGCAGCGCCGCCTGGAATGCGCCCTTCAGCGGCGCCGTCGCTCCGGCGATGATCACCGGCGTCGCCGCCCATGCGATCGCGCCGCAGCCGAGCCTGATCGCCGCGGCCGCCGGCCTCGCCCTGCAGACACACGCGCACGCGGCCGGTTGGCCGATCCCGATGGGCGGCTCCCAGGCGATCTCCGACGCCCTCGCCGACGATCTCCGCGCACACGGCGGCGAGATCGTGCTCGACCACGAGATCGCCTCGCTCGACGAGCTGAACGCTCGCGCGGTGGTGCTGGACGTCGCCCCGCGCGCGCTCGTGCGGCTCGCCGGCGAGCGGATGCCGAGCGGCTACCGGCGGCGCCTGGAGCGGTTCCGCTACGGCAGCGGCTCGGCCAAGGTGCAGTTCGCTCTCTCGGGTCCGGTCCCCTGGGCCGACGACCGGATCGCCGAGGCCGGCACGGTGCACATCGGCGGCACGCGCGCTCGCATCGCTGCGGCCGAACGCGAGGTGCTCGCCGGGCGACACGCGGCATCCCCCTATGTGCTCGTCTCCCAGCCATCGGTCTTCGACGCGACACGGGCGCCGCACGGCCACCACGCCCTCTGGGCGTACACGCACGTGCCGGCTGGTTCGACGCTCGACCAGACCGAGGCCGTCACCCGCGCGATCGAGAACGTCGCACCCGGATTCCGCGATGTCATCATCACGTCGCGCAGCACGTCGGCCGCGCAGCTCGAGGCCGACAACCCGAACTACATCGGCGGCGACATCGCGGCCGGCGCCGCGACCCTGCGCCAGCTGTTCGCACGGCCCGTGCTCAGTGCCGAGCCGTGGCGAACGCCCCTGCCGGGCGTCTACCTCTGCGGCGCGGCGACGAGCCCTGGGCCGGGTGTGCACGGGCAGTCGGGATGGTTCGCCGCGCGGAGCGTGCTGCGACACGAGTTCGGGATGGCCCGCACGCCGTCACTCGCACCCTGAGGTCGCTGCGCGAGGCGCGTCACCGCAGCGGCAGCATGACCTTCTCGAAGCGGAAGCCGCGATCCTCGCCGTCGAAGCTCCCACCCGGTCGATCCGCTGCATCCGGCTTCTCGGGCGGGCCGGGATGCGGGTGGCCCTCGTGGAAGAACTCGACCGCGTGAAAGCCGCAGACGTTGATGTAGAAATGGATGTTGCGCACCTCGAAGTGCGGAGTGAAGGTCTCCCAGACCCGGGTGTCGGGGTAGCGCTCCTCGATCGCGCGCCACGCGCGCCGACCGAGTCCCTTGCCCTCGCGACCGACATCGATGAAGAACAGCTCCAGCGCGCGGCGGCCCGCCTCCCGGCCCGGAACGACGACCGCCCCTCCGACGCGTTCGCCGTTCTCGAGCAGGTGCAGCACCTCGGCATCGGGAGCATCGAACGACTCTGCGAGCTCACGATCGCTGGGAATGGGTTCCGTGCTGGGCTGCCCCGTCTCCTTCTCCACGGCGGGGGCGAAAGCCGCCTGAATGCGCCGACCGACGTCGGCGAGGTCGTCGCGGATCGCCGGCTCGAGCGTCAGGGGTGGCGTGCTCGCGGTTGTCATGATTCTTGCCTCTCTCACGCGGTTCTTCCAGTCCACCAGCGCGCCGCGTCGGCCGCATCGCCCGAGCGACCGGACTTTCCCGCCGATCGGGGGACTCGGCCTCGGACCGAGGGGAGGGATGCCGGGGCCGGACCTGTGACCCCCCAGTTGACGGTCCGGCCCCCGACTCGTCCAGTGTGGCGGCGATGCCGGACGTGTGCGCCGTTGTCCACAAGTGCCGCCGGCAGCGTCCGCACATCCGCCGATGGGGAGGAGTTCTCGCGCTCAGCCGCCCGCCGCAGGGGGCGTGCGACGGGCCTCGTCGAGCTCGTCGACGTACAGCGAGCGTTCGTCGATCGTGCCGTTGCGATAGGCCTGGCGTCCGACCATGTGCGCCGACAGCGGCGCGGTGGCCAGCTGCATCATCACCACGGGGACGAGGAAGGCGACCACCGGCCAGCTGCGCAGCGACAGCGCGATCGCGAGGCAGATGAGAATGAGCCCGAGCACCTGCGGCTTCGTCGCGGCATGCAGCCGCGTCGGCACATCGCGAAAGCGCAGCAGCCCGATCGCCGCCGTGACGCACAGCAAACCGCCGATGAGCACGAGCACGAGGGCCGCGATGTCGAGGAGATCGTTCATCGGTCGGTGTTGTCCCTCCGTGCGACGAAGCGCGCCACTGCGATGGAGCCGAAGACACCGACGGCGGCGATGATGAGCAGCGCCGGCAGCGACCGGGTGTGGTGGTTGATCACCATGTCCGCGCCCAGGGCGCACATGACGAGCGTCAGCAGCACGTCCGATGCCACGGCGCGGTCGAGGATCGACGGCCCCACGATGATGCGCCACAGCGTGAGGAGGCCCGCCGCCGCGAAGATGACGTAGATGGCGATGATGAGAACGGTCATCGAGGTGCGCCGCCTTCCCGCGGCGAGCGCGCACCGATCTGCTGAATGGCCCGCAGCTGGGCGCGCGATCCCACCGCGCGCACGATGCGCGCCTCCCAGCCCTGCACGGCGCGGCGCTGCTTCTCCACATCCTCGGCGGAGGAGACGCCGATGACGTGCAGGAAGAGAATGCGCCGGTCACGGTCGACGTCGACGATCAGCGAGCCCGGGATGAGCGACGCCGTCACGCCGACGTGAGCCATGATCAGGTCGTCGTCGGTGCGCAGCGGCACCGCGATCACCGCGGTGCCCGGATAGCGCCGCGGATTGAGGGTCTGCCACGCGACGAGCAAGGAACCACGGATCAGAGCGAGGAAGAACATCACCACGAAGACGAGGCCGTACCAGAGGTTCACCCGTCCCGACAGCTCGACCGCCGGCAGTCGGAACACGCGGGTGACCACGAGCGCCACGACGACGCCGGTCACGGCGGCGAGCACCGTGAACTGACCCCACAGCAGCATCCACAGGGCGACCAGCCACACGAAGAAGGGAAGCTGGCGCCAGACGGCAGCCGCCACCGACGACGTCGGACTCATGATCCGCCCCCGTCGTCGAGCTGCACCAGTGTCACGGGCGTGAGCAGCGCGTCGCCGATGCTCGCGCACAGCGCGTAGAGGGGACCGGCGAAGACCGTGAGGGCGACCGTGACCGCGACCATCCCCGCCGTCGTCGCGGTCATGATGCGCGGAATGACGCGGCGCGCGCCCTCGTCGTCGGCGGCCGGGGCGTCACCGAGGTACGAGATGCGCTCGACGACGCCGGTCTCCTCCGAATGGTCGTCGTCCTCGCGCCAGAAGGCGAGGTTCCACGCGCGCATGAGGGTGTACAGGGTCAACAGCGACGTCACGATGCCGCCGATGATCAAGAGGTACATGAGCGGCGTGCCGACCTCGGCCGCCGCGTCGAACAGCGCGAGCTTGCCGATGAATCCCGAGAACGGCGGCAGCCCGCCGAGGTTGATCGCCGGGATGAAGAACAGCACCGCGAGCAGGGGTGCAGCGCGCATCAGCCCCTTGACCTTGAGGATCGATGTCGAGCCGGCACGACGCTCGACGAGCCCGACCGCGAGGAAGAGCGTGGTCTGCACGATGATGTGGTGGACCATGTAGTAGATGGTCGCGCCGAGAGCGAGAGGCGTCGCGATCGCGAGCCCGAACACGAGGTAGCCGACGTGGCTGACGAGCGTGAACGACAGGATGCGCTTGAGCTCGGCTTGGGCCAGCGCGCCGAGGACGCCGACGATCATGGTCGCCAACGCGACGATCAGCAGCAGCGTGTTGACGTCGTTGTCCCGGAAGATCTGCGTCTCGGTGCGGATCATCGCGTAGACGCCGACCTTCGTCAGGAGGCCCGCGAAGACCGCCGTGACGGGTGCTGGCGCCGTCGGATACGAGTCGGGCAACCAGAACGACAGCGGGAACACGGCCGCCTTGATGCTGAAGGCGAGCAGCAGCATCAGATGCAGGACGAGCTGCGTCGAATCGGGAAGCTCCGTCATCCGCTCGGCCAGCTGCGCGATGTTCACGGTGCCCAGGGCACCGTAGATGGCAGCGATGGCGGCGAGGAAGAGGATCGAGGAGACGAGCGAGACGACGATGTAGACGACCCCGGCGCGGATGCGCGACTCCGTGGAACCGAGGGTGATGAGCACGTACGAGGCGACCAGCAGGATCTCGAAGCCGACGTACAGGTTGAAGAGGTCGCCCGCGATGAACGCGTTGAAGATGCCCGCCGACAGGATGAGATACGAGGGGTGGAAGATCGTCACGGGGGTGTCGTCGTCGCCGTCGGCGGCGCCCTGCCCGACGGAGAAGAGCAGAACGGCAAGCAGCACGATGCTCGAGATCACCACGAGCAGCGCCGCGAGACGATCGACGTACAGCACGATCCCGAACGGGATCGGCCAGCCGCCCACCGACACGGCGATCGCCTGCCCCGACGAGTCGACGGTGTACAGCAGCACGGCGGCGATCGCCAGCACGAGGGTGAGCGTGACGACCGACACACCGACCTGAACGCGGCGCTGGCGACCGAAGACGAGCGCGATGCCGGCGCCGAGCAGCGGCAGGGCGACGAGAAGGGGAACCAGAGCGCTCATCGCGCATCACCGCCCTCTCGGCCGTCTCGACCCGGACGGTCGACGGGGGCGTCGTCGCGGATGCCGTCGAGATCGCGATGGTGCAGCACCGTGATCGGGGCGGTCTCGGTGCCGATGAAGTCGGTCGTCGCGTCCTCGTCCTCGTCCTCGATGGACGTCTCGTCGTCCATCTCGTCCTCTTCGACGGCACCGCGATCACGCACGGCGATGTCTTCCTCGTCGTCGACCACCGTGTCGGCCTGGCCGAGCTGCCACGAGCGGTAGATGAGCGCGAGCAGGAAGGCCGAGACGGCGAAGGTGATGACGATCGCCGTCAACGTCAGCGCCTGCGGCAGCGGGTCGCTCATCTCGTCGACGCCGCCCGCACCGAAGAACGGGGCGATGCCGGGGCGGCCCATGACGACGAGCAGGAACAGGTTGGTGGCGTTGCCCAGCAGCAGGAAGCCGATGAGCACGCGGGTGAGGCTGCGCTCGAGCATGGCGTAGACGCCGCACGCGAAGAGGGCGGCCATGATGAAGATGAGAACGGCCGAGACGGTCACGAGACGAGCACCCCCCTCTCGCGAAGCTCCTGCGTCTGCCGGTCGACCTCGCCACCGAGCGAACGCAGCACGTCGAGCACGAGACCGATCACGACGAGGTAGACACCGATGTCGAAGAGCGTCGACGTCACGAACTCGATGTGACCGACCACCGGGATCTCCGCCTCCCAGAACACGCTCTTCAGGGGCGGCAGGCCGAACAGCAGCGGCACCACCGCGGAGGCCACGGCGAGCGTCATCCCCGCACCGAGAAGGCGCCCGGCATCCGTGGGGGCCGCCGCCCCGAGCTCGTATCGACCACCGGCGACGTAGCGCATCACCAGCGCCATACCGGCGACCAGACCGCCCGCAAAGCCGCCGCCGGGAAGGTTGTGACCGGCGAAGAGCAGGTAGATCGACACGACGATGATGGTGTGGAAGAGAATCCGAACGATGACTTCGAGCAGGATCGACCGGTTCTCCGGGCGTACCTTCTGTCCGCCCACGAGCCATGTCTGACGTGTGCTGTCGGGATCGCTTCCGCGGGGACGCGGCCCCTCCGCGGTCTCGATGAGGGGACGCCGCGTGCGGGTGACCCCCGTCGGCAGCGCCGAGATCGATCGCGAGATGAGATCGGAGCGGTGGGTGACGAACACCAGCGAGGCCACCCCGGTCGCGGCGAGGATCAGGACCGACAGCTCTCCCATCGTGTCCCAGCCGCGCAGGTCGACGAGGGCGACGTTCACGACGTTCTTGCCGTGCCCGAGCTCGTAGGCGAGATCGGGGAAGCGATCGGAGATCGGCGTCGCGACGCGCGCACCGGTCGCGACCATCGCGACCATCGCCATCGTGGCCCCGACGGCGACGGCGAGGATCGCCCGCAGGATCGGCTTGACCGAGGCGTTGTGCTCGCCCAGACGCGCGGGGATCCGTCGCAGCACCAGCGCGAACGCCACGAGCGTGACCGTCTCGACGAGGATCTGCGTCAGTGCGAGGTCGGGGGCCCCGCTCGTCGCGAACAGCGCGATCATGCCGAGTCCGGTCGCCGAGACGAGGACGACGCCGGTGTAGCGCTTCCGAGCCCGTACCGCGAAGATGCCCGCGACGATCATGATCGGCGCGACGACCAGCTGCATCGGCGTCTGCCAGGCGTCGAGCGAGATCTGCCAGTCGCGGCCCGCGAACAGCGCCGTGCCCTCGGCCGCCACGAAGACGACGAAGATCGTGCCGACGTACACCGGAAGCGAACCCCGCTGGGTGAAGGTCGTGGTCCACACGGCGATGCGCGCGATCATGCGCAGCACCAGGTTGTAGACATCGGCGGCCGTGAACGGCAGCACGCGACGCGGCATGCGGCCCGTGCGCTGTGCGATCGTGAACACCAGCGCGCCCAGAGCGATGCTGCCCAGCGACAGGAACAGGGCCGGCTCCCATCCGTGCCAGAGCGCCAGGTGGTACGGATATCCGCCGGCGGTGGGGAGCGTGTCGGCGTAGCCGGAGAAGGCGTGATCGAGCAGCGGTGCCGTGAAGCCGGCGGCGAGAGTCAGGACGGCCAACAGGATCGGCGCCGCGAGGAAGCCCAGCGGTGGATCGGGCCATTGCGTGGCAGGGCGGGCCGCGCCGTCGGCATCCTTCTTCGTCCAGAACGCGCCCCACACGAAACGCAGACCGTACGCGGTCGTGAGGATCGAGCCGAGAAGGATGCCGAGCAGAGGGATGAGCGCATCAGGGCGCGTGCCGCCTTCGAGCAGCGAGCTGAGCACCGCCTCTTTCGCAACGAAACCGACGGTGGGGGCGAACCCCACCATCGACGCGATGGCGATGATCGAGACCACCGCGAGCGTGGGTGCCTGGCGACCGACACCGGACAGCTCGCCGATGTCACGGGTCGACAGCTGACGGTCGATGACGCCGACCACGAGGAAGAGCGCCGATTTGAACAGCGCGTGGCCGATCAGCAGCGCGAGGCCCGCGAGCGCGGAGTTGCGCTCTCCGTAGCCCAGCACGACCGTGAGCATGCCGAGCTGGCTCACCGTGCCGAACGCGAGGATGCGCTTGAGATCGGATTCGCGCAGCGCCTGGAAGCCGCCCAGCAGCATCGTGAAGATGCCCAGACCGATGACGATCGGTCGCCACAGCTCGTTCTCGGCGAACGCCGGCGCGAGCCGGGCGATCAGATAGATGCCGGCCTTGACCATCGCGGCCGCATGCAGATACGCGCTCACGGGCGTGGGCGCGGCCATCGCACCGGGGAGCCAGAAGTGGAAGGGGAAGATGGCCGACTTGCTGAGCGCACCGACCAGCAGCAGAACGATCGCGGTGGCGAGCAGTCCGTCACTTCCCGGCCGCAGAACCGCCGCACCGCTCACGATCGCGGTGATGCTGTTCGTGCCGTAGATCACCGAGAGCATGACCGCGCCGACGAACATCACGAGTCCGCCGAGTGTCGTGACGAGCAGGGCCTGGAGGGCGGCTCGTCGGCTCGCGCCGCGCGCGTGGTAGAAGCCGATGAGCAGGTAGGACAGGATGCTGGTGATCTCCCAGAACATCACGAGCACGATGATGTCGTCCGTCAGGACGAGTCCGTACATCGCCCCCGCGAACCCGAGGAGCGCCGCGGCGAACAGGCCGACGCCCTGCGTCTTGCCATCGAAGTACCAGCGGCAATACAGCAGGACGAGCGCTCCCACCCCCGTGACGATGAGCGTGAGGACCCAGCTGAGGGTGTCCATGCGCATCGAGAGATCGATGCCGAGTTGGGGGATCCAGGGAACGGACTCGGCCGGCACCCGACCGGCGATGACCTCGGGCGTGGCCATGGCGGCGTGGACGAAGGCCACGACCGGCAGAAGCGCTGCGACGAAGAATGCTCGCGAGCCGATTCGCCCGACCAGCCACGGCAGCGCCAGCGGAATCACCGCGAACGCAGCCAGGAGCACGAGCAATCTGGCCTCCTGACAGGTCGCGGGGGTCGGAAGGCCAGTCTACCGGGCGCCCGGTGTCACCCGGCGCGCGAGGTCGTATTACCGATGCGGAATGTGGAAGTGAGGTCGACCGACTCCGGTTCACGCCCGTCGAGCATCGCAGCGATCGCGGCGCCTGCCGCGCGGCCCTTGGCCGTCGCGGGCTGGACGAGCGTGGTCAGCTCGTAGGGGGCGAGCCCGTCGACGGGAACGCCGTCGAACCCGGTGACGCTGACGTCCTGGGGCACGCGCAGACCGGCATCCTCGGCGGCGCGGATGACACCGGCGGCCAGAAGGTCGCTCTGCGCGATGACGGCGGTGGGCCGGGTGCGCGGGTCGGCGAACAGCACGCGCCCCGCGGCGAATCCGTCGTCGATGGAGCTGCCTGCGCACGCGAAGGCCGGCGCGTCGGGGAAGACGTCGCGAGCTCCCTGAAGACGATCGCGCGTCACGTCGACCGCGATCTCGGCATCCGGCGCGATCCACCCGACCGTGCCGGCGGCGTCCTGCCACAGCGTGACGATCGCGACGCGGGTGTGGCCGAGATCGCGGACGTGCTGCGCCGCCCGCCGCTGCGCGTCACGGTTGTCCAGTGCGATGCGGGGAATGCCTTCGCCGGCGTCTCCTTCGACCACCACGACGGGGATGCCGCGGGCCTGGACGATCGGCAGCGACGCGCGGAGCGACCCATCGCAGCCGATGAGCACCGCGGCGTCGATGGAAGCCGTCGTCAGGGTGGGGGCGTTCTCGATGTCGAGCTCGGCGTCGCGGCGAAGGAGGAGGAGGCCCGCACCGAGGGGGGCGACGGCTTCGGCGAGCCCGTCCATCAGGAGACGCTGGACGGGGTCGACGAACATGAAGTTCAAGGACGAACCGACGACGACGGCGACGATGCCGCTGCGGCCCAGACGCAGCGAGGCGGCGCGGGGGTCGGGCCCGGTGTAGCCGAGGGAGTCGGCGGCCTCGATGACCCGCAGTCGCGTGGTGTCCGAGACCGGGGTCTTGCCGCTGAAGACGACGGACGCCGTCGACGGCGAGACGCCCGCGACGCGGGCGACGTCGGCGATGGTGGCCCGGCGGTTCGTCACTCCCCGATGCTAACCCGCGTCGAATCGTTTCGGGCCGGAGATCGGGGATGTGGCGCGCTCGTCGTCGAGGCATCGAATCGATTCGAGAAATGTGGATACAGTGAGGGGGTGATCTCCCGCTCCCGCCTCGACCGCCGCCAGCTCGTCCGCTGGCGCACCTCGATCTTCACGCTGTTCCTCCTGTGCGGCGTGACCTTCGCGTCCTGGGCGTCGCGGCTGCCGGCCGTCAAGCAGAACCTCGCGATCGACGACTTCGAGGTCGGCATCCTGCTGTTCGCCATGGGTGCCGGCTCGCTCATCGGCGTGATGTCGGCCAACGTCGTGGTCGTTCGCTGGGGCGCCAAGCGCGGGCTGTCCGTCACGATCGTGGGCATCGCCATCGGCCTGTTCCTGGCCGCGCTGGGAGTGGACGCGCTGTCGTCCTATCCCCTGACGGTGATCGGATTGGCGACCCTCGGCCTGTGCTTCGGCGCCACGGACGTCATGATGAACGTCGAGGCGGCCGAGGTCGAGCAGGCGTTCGAGCGCACTCTCATGCCCCTTTTCCACGCGTTCTTCAGCCTCGGCACCGTCGCGGGCGCCGGTATCGGCGTCGCGATGACGGCCTGGGGCGTCGGTGCATCGTGGCACCTCGGCACCGTGGCCGTCGTCTGGCTCGTGATCACGGCCAACGCGCTGCGATCCATCCCCCTGCAGGCGCAGGTCACTGTCGACCCGGATGCCGCGTCTCCGGGGCGCCGTGAGCGTCTGCACGCCGCGCTCGAGGTCTGGCGCGATCCGCGCACCTACGCGATCGGCGCCATCATCCTCGGCATGGCCTTCGCCGAAGGCAGCGCGAACGACTGGCTGACGATCGCGGTCGTCGACGGTCACAACGAGTCGGAGGCCACCGGAGCGGTCTTCCTCACGGTCTTCTCCGTCGCGATGACGGTGTTCCGCGCGGTGGGCGGCCCGCTCGTCGACCGCATCGGTCGCGTGTGGACCCTGCGCGCCCTGTCGGTGGCCGCCGGGGTGGGCCTGGTCGTCTTCATCCTCGCGCCGAACCTTCCGGTCGCCGTCATCGGCGTCGCCCTGTGGGGGGCGGGCGCGTCGCTGGGCTTCCCCCTCGGCATGTCGGCTGCGGCCGACGATCCCCGCAAGGCCGCGGCATCCGTCTCTGCGGCGGCGACCATCGGCTACGTCGCCTTCCTCTGCGGACCGCCCGTCCTGGGCTGGGTCAGCCACCAGATCGGCATCCTGAACACCCTCTGGATCATCGTCGGGCTCATCGCCATGAGCGGCTTGGCATCCGGCGCCGCCAAGCCGATCGCGGGGTCGAAGGTGGGCGCGGGACACCACTGAGGCGGTCGCTCTCCCCGGGATGCCGCGACGGTCACCTGTGGATAGATCGAACAAATGTCCGAAGTTCGCCGTACACTCGGGGTATGACGGAGATCGCGCCGGGGGGCGTCATCGAGACCGACAGCGGCGGCCGGTTCGTGGCTGTGCTGTCGGGTCTCGTTGCGGACACTGAGGCGGTGGCTCGCGCTGTGACGGCGGCGCAGGTCGCGGAGGTGCGGGTGCTGGCGCGGGCGGGTCGGCTCGCGGAGCGGGAGGCGGCGGCACAGCGGGGGTCGGTGCGGGAGCACGACATGGTGTTGCGCTCGATCGCGGCGGAGCTGGGTGGGGTGCTGCGGGTGACCGATCGGACGGTGCAGCAGCGGATCGGTGAGGCGCGTGAACTCGTCGAAAGCTACCCGGCGACCCTCGACGCGTGGGAGGCGGAGCGGATCACGCGTGGTCATGTGCGGGTGATCGTGGATGCCGGCGGGCTCGTTCCCGCCGAGCGGCGGGCGGAGTTCGAAGCGGAGGCGATCCGGCTCTGTGAGGGGGATACGCCCAACCGGGTGCGGGCGGCGGTGGAGATTCTCGCCGAACGCACCGCGGAGCGTTCCTTCACCGAGCGCCACCGCACGGCGAGCGCGTGCCGCCGGGTCCGGGTGATCCCCGGGGCTGATGGCATGTCCGACCTCGTCGCGACAGTGCCGACGGTCATCGCCCACGGCATCCTCGACCGTCTTACGCAGCAGGCGATGGTGATCGCCGACAGCCGCCATCACGAGGGCGACGGCGTTGGCGATGGCGATGGCGATACGCGGACGATGGATCAGATTCGCGCCGACGTGCTCTGCGACATGCTGCTCACCGGCAGCCCGACCCTCGACCCCAGCGCGGTCGGCGACCGGCCCGGGGCCCTGGGCGCGATCCGCGCGCAGGTTCAGGTCATCGTCCCCGCACTCACCCTGCTCGACGCCGACGACGGACCCGCGGACCTCGTCGGACGTACCCCGGTCGACGCCGATACCGCCCGCGCTCTCGCCGCAAACGCGCCCACGCTCACCCGGATCCTCACCGGCCCCGTCGACGGGACCGTGATCGCCGTCGATCGGTACCGCACCGCACAGTCGCAGCGCCGATTTCTCCGCGCCCGCGACCAGCACTGCCGGTTCCCCGGATGCCGACGGGCCGCGATCCGCTGCGAGATCGACCACACCGTCGACCACGCGCAGGGCGGCCCCACCGCGCTCTGGAACCTCGCCCACCTGTGTCAGCGGCACCACTCGATGAAGCAGTTCACCTCCTGGAGAGTGCGACAACACCCCGGCGGCATCCTCGAATGGACCTCACCCACCGGACGGGTCTACCGAGAAGACGCCCCCGTCCCCCTCGTGGCGTTCACGGTCGACCCACCACCGCATCCACCAGCGGAATCCGTGCCACCCTTCTGAGCGACCGCGCGGGTTCTCCCCGCGCGCCCTGCGAGACTGGACGAGTGCGTCTCATCATCGCCCGCTGCTCCGTCGACTACTCCGGACGGCTGAACACCCATCTTCCGCTGGCGACCCGCCTGATCATGATCAAGGCCGACGGCACCGTCGCATTTCATCGGGACATCCAGCACGCCCCGCTCAACTGGATGAGCCCTCCGTGCACCCTGACCGTCGAGGCGCCGGATGCCGAGTCTGCGTCGGCCGGTGTGATCGAACACTGGCGCGTGACCCACGCGAAGTCCGGCGATGCTCTTCTCGTGCGCATCTATGAAGTTCTGCACGACTCGTCGCACGAGCTCGGTGTCGATCCCGGCCTGCAGAAGGACGGCGTCGAGGCCGACCTGCAGCGCCTGCTCGCCGAGCAGGTCGAGGTCATCGGCGACAACCTCACCCTCGTGCGCCGGGAGTTCCCGACCGCGATCGGCCCGGTCGATCTGCTGTTGCGCAATCCGGACGGCGGAACGGTCGCGGTCGAGGTCAAGCGCCGCGGCGACATCGACGGCGTCGAGCAGCTCACCCGGTACCTGGAGCTGCTCAACCGCGACCCGCACCTCGCACCGGTGGCGGGAGTGTTCGCCGCCCAAGAGATCAAACCGCAAGCCAAGACGCTCGCCGGCGACCGCGGCATCCGTTGCGTGACCCTCGACTACGAAGGCATGAAGGGCGTCGAATCGGGCGCGCCGCGACTGTTCTGACGGCACCCTAGGCTGGACCCATGACGATGCGATCCCCTTTCACGTGCGTGCTCTGGGACGTCGACGGGACCCTCGTCGACGCTTCCGACGGCATCCTGCGGCGCCTCACGACCGCCCTCGAGCACTTCGGCAAGCCCGCACCGACGCGTGACGAGCTCGTGCACTGGATCGGCCCGCCGATGTTCAACTCGTTCCAGGACAACGTCGGCATGACCCCGGAGCAGGCCACCGAGGCCGTCGCGTACTACCGCACCCTGGGCAAGGCCGACGGTTACACCACGGGAGCGCGACTGTACCCGGGGGTGGCCGAGATCATCGCCGACCTCGACGCTGCGGGAATCTCTCAGGCGACGGCGAGCTCGAAGCCGGAGGTGCAGGTCGTCGCACTCATGGAGCACTTCGATCTGGCGCCGCACATGACGGCGATGGTCGGCTCCACCCCCGACGAGAAGACGCTCGCATCGAAGTCCGACATCGTCGCCGAAGCCCTGCGCCGCCTGCGCGCGGCGGGTGTCGACACGAGCCGCCCGGTGCTCATCGGCGACCGCCACCACGACGTCGAGGGCGGCGCCGCGCAAGGAGTGCCGGTGGTCTTCGTGCGGTGGGGCTTCAGCTGGCCCCACGAGGCCGATGGTGCGTCGGCCGCCGTGGAGAACGCGGCGCAGCTGCGGGCACTGCTGCTCATCGATGATGAGACGGCGTCTCACGCCGGCTGAGCTCTACCGATATATTGGGGGCGCTGCACGGTCGGGGCACGGCCGGGAGTCGGTGACGTGCCCCTGTTTCTCTCACGCGGAGCGTGGGAGCGTGCGGCCCGTGTGAGTCGACATACGTAACCGGAAAGAGTGCCCCATGCGCCTGCACCGCATCATCCCCGCCGCCGCCCTCGTGTCGAGCGTGATCCTCCTCGGAGGCTGCTCCACGATCACGAACCTGATCGGGGGTGATCAGGCCGTCCGCGACGCCGACACCGGACAGGTGACGGAATCCGGCAAGGCCGACGCGTTCACCATCAAGGTCGGCGACTGCTTCAACGACCAGAGTGGCGAGCAGATCAGCGATGTTCCCGCCGTGCCCTGCACCGACCCGCACGACAACGAGGTGTACTACGACCTGACGATGCCGGCCGGTGACTACCCCGGCGACAGCGCGGTGACCGACGCCGCCGAGAAGGGATGCGGAGACGCCTTCTCGACGTTCGTCGGCGTGCCGTACGAAGAGTCGACGCTGGAGTTCAGCTACCTGTTCCCGACGAAGGACAGCTGGGAGGGCGCCGACGACCGCCTGATCTCGTGCATCGTCTACGACCGGTCCGGCAAGGTGACCGGCAGCCTCGCCGGCGCCGCCCGATGAGCACGCCGTCGGGCGAGCAGGTCGTCTTCCGCGGCTCTCTCGCCCGACGGGCGCTCGGCGCCCTCGTCCTGTCGGCGATCCTCGGCGCCCTGGCACTGTTCGCCCTGCCCTCGTTCCTGCCCGTCACCACGAGCAGGTCGACGCGGGCCACTCTCGCCATCACGGCCGCGGTCATCGTCGTCGCCCTCGTGTGGGGCAGCGCGCTCTGGTATGCGAACACGCGCGTGATCGTCGACCGCGACGCCGTCGAGATCCGCCGTCCCGGACAGCTGCTGCATCGGTGGGAGCGCTCGAACGCGGCCTTCACCAGTCGCATCACCAAGCGCTACACCAACGGCATCCCGTCCGGCGTCGATCGGACGCTGATCGTGGAGTCGCCCGGCCGCCGCGACGAAGTGAACGTCCCGCTGTCACGCGAGGCGTTCACCGAGCTGGTGGCCCTGCTCTCGCCGCTCACGGAACACGTCGCCGTCCGAGAGCCCGACGGCACCCACACCGTTGCGCCTCTCGTCGGCACGCGGAGCTTCAGCCCCGATGCCACGGCGGTACGGCGCAGCGCACGTCGCGCCGGCGTCGCGGCCGCCGTTGTCGTCGCCATCGCCGCCGTCGCGATCGCCGTGGCGATGTCGGGCGTGCTGGTGCGCGACGATCGCGAGATCGTGTCGGTCGTGGTCGTGCCACTGCTGCTCGTGCTGGCGGTGATCCTGGGCGTCGTCGCGCTCGTCACCGCCGCGCGGGCTCGCTCGGTGCCCGGACGCGTCGATGTGTCGGCGGGTGCCGTCACGGTCGACGGGCAGACCTTCTTCCTCGCACAGCAGCGCGCCGTGCGTCTCAGCCCGCCCGCCTATCCCCGCCGCCGACTCGTCGTCGTCGATCCGACGGGAACCACCCGCCGCTGGCTGCTCGGGCTGCCGGGATCATCGAAGCGCACGCCGGAGATCCTGCCGGCCTACCCCGAGCTCGTGGCCGCCGTCGCCGCTGCCGCCGTCGGCGCCGAGCAGATCGTGCGGCTCGATCTGGAGTGATCCTCGCTCACGACGAACGAGCCGTCGTCCCACACGGTGTGGACGACGGCTCGCTCCGACGTGAAAACGGCCCGCTCGAAAGCGGGCCGTCGAACTCACAGGGGTCGGATGTTCTCCGCCTGCAGGCCCTTGGGGCCCTGGGCGATCTCGAACTCGACGCGCTGGTTCTCCTCGAGCGAGCGGTAGCCGCCCGACTGAATGGCGGAGTAGTGGGCGAAGACGTCAGCGCCGCCCTCATCGGGAGCGATGAACCCGAAGCCCTTCTCCGAGTTGAACCACTTGACGGTACCGCTGGTGCTCATGAACTGCCTTACTGACGTGCGATGACGACGCGAGTGCGCCGACGGGCTCCACGCTAACGGTCGGCATGGCCTCGCGCAGTATCAGATGAGACAAGGTGACACAAACGTTGCAAGAACACAGCCAAAGGTGGCAACCCCGACGCGCTCGCCCGCCGGCGGCCGGCAGCCGTACACTCGTCACTGAGATGACCCGAACCGTCTCAGCAAGATGTCTACTTTTCTTCGACCGATCGATCACGACGATCTGACCACTGGCGT
The DNA here is from genome assembly GCF_000333415.1 of Microbacterium sp. B24. Taxonomy (NCBI): domain Bacteria; kingdom Bacillati; phylum Actinomycetota; class Actinomycetes; order Micrococcales; family Microbacteriaceae; genus Microbacterium; species Microbacterium sp. B24. The sequence goes on from NZ_BADB01000386.1 coordinate 40,143, forward strand.
AAGCCTGAGCGACGAGGTCTACGCGCGCATCGGCGCGGCCATCGTCGATGGCTCCCTCGCGCCCGGCGAACGTCTGCGTGACGGCGACATCGCGGCGCAGCTGGGCATCTCGCGCACTCCCGTGCGGGAGGCTCTGCAGCGCCTGGAGCGTTTCGGCCTCGTCGAGATCGCCGTCGGACGCTACACCCGCGTGTCCGTGCCCGACGAGCGCGTGCGACGCGAAACCGGAGTGTTCACCGCCTACCTCATGGGCAACGCGATCCGTCTCGCGCTGGCCAACGCCACCGACGACGAGCTCGACGGCATCGTCGCGGTGGCCGGCACCGTCGTCGACAGCGCGGCGCACCGCGACATCGCGTCGCTGTTCTCCCGCTGTACGCAGATGTTCGAGCTCATGACCCGCGCCACCCACAACACGGTGTTCATCGGCGTCGTTCGCGAGGTGGCGCTGACGATCGAGCGGAATCTGCGCGGTTGGGACCCGTTCCTCACGGCAGCGGCCGGTCGCGTCGACCTCTTCGAGGCGCTGCGACGCCAGCTCGCCGAGCGCGACGGTCGCGGCGCCGAGGAGACGCTGCGACGGCTCCACGATCTGCACTGATCCCGCGCCGATGCGAGTCGGCGGATGCCGAGTGACCGGCGGCGTTCAGCGTCCGAGCACCATGCCGCCGTTCGCAGAGATGATCTGGCCGGTCACCCACCCGGCATCCGGACCGAGCAGCCAGGCGATGATCCCGCCGATCTCCTCAGCCGTGCCCACCCGGCCGACGAGGGTCTGCGCGATGCGGTTCTGCACGACGTCGTCCGAGACCCCCGCCCAGAACTCGGTCCCGGGCACGAATCCCGGTGCGACGACGTTGGCGGTGCCGCCGAAGCGGCCCAGCTGCGCGGCGAGATCGAACATCCACGCGTGCAGGGCTGCCTTGGACGCCCCGTACGAACCCGTGCGCGAGCCACGCAGGGCCGACACCGACGACAGCAGCACGACGCGCCCCCCGTCGGCTTCCAGCGCAGGTCGCAGCGCTTCGACCAGCAGGACCCCGGTCATCACGTTGAGGTCGAATCCCGCACGCCAGTGATCGCGGACTGCTTCGAGGCTGTCGTCGGACGCCGCGGGGGCGTTCCCGCCGGCGGAGGCGACCACACCGACACAGCCCAGCCCCGCGTCGCGCACGGCATCCGCCACACGGCGCGCGCCGTCGGGGGTGCTGACATCGGCATCCACGACGAGGAACGACGACGGATCGTGGGCGGCGATCTCCTCGAGCGGTGCCCGCCGGCGGCCGACGAGGGTGACGTGGCGACCGGATGCGGCGAGGCGGAGGGCGGCGGCACGGCCGATACCGGTGCCGGCACCGGAGACGACGACGGTGGAGCGATGCGGGTCGTTCATGACACCACGCTAACCGTGCATGCCGCGGTCTCGGCGCGGAGTGATCGCGAGCGCGGCGAGCGGCGTCGCGCCGACCAGCGCGAAGGCGAGGGGGTAGCCGACCAGGGTGACGAGCGACCCGACCAGCGGGCCGACCGCCGACGCCGCGACGAACTGCCCGGTGTTCTGGATGCCGAGGGCGCGACCCGACCAGAAGGGTCCGGCCGCTTCGGCCACCGACGTGTACGCGAGGCCGTTGTCGGCGACCGCGATCGTGGACGCGACGAGATACAGCACGCCGACGAGCGCGTCGGCGTGCACGGCGCCGGCGACCGCGAGCGCCGCCATCGCCACGACACCGGCGCCGGCCACCCACCGCAGCACGCCGACGCGCGTGCCGACGCGGTCGCTGAGGTGGCCGACGACGACCCGGCCCAGCGCGCCCACGAACTGCGACGCCGCCACGAGCGCGCCGGCCGCCGCCGCACTCCACCCCATCGCCGTCACCAGCCACACCAGGCCGAAGATCGACAGCGCGAACTGCGGGACGACGAGCAGAGCCGAGGCCACGTGGATGCGGACCAGGAACGCGCTGGCGCGATAGGGGTTGGCCGCGGCATCCGCTCCACCCGCGCGGCGCGCAGGTCGCGGAGGATTGCGGATGCCCCACGCGCAGAGCACGGCGAGCGCCGCCGTCACGAGGGCGACCACGACGAAGGGCGCGGCGAGCCCGCCGTCGGCCAGCGGTGGAACGATCAGCGCAGCGGTGGCGACGCCGAGCGGCTGGGACATCTGGCGGATGCCCATCGCGAGTCCGCGGCGCTCCACGGGGAACCAGCCGATCACGACGCGGCCGCTGGCGGCGTTCGTGCTGGCCGAGGCGGCGCCACCGAAGGCGAGGAGCACGCCGAGAACGAGATAACCGTCGCCGCTCGCTGCGGCGGCAGCGAGCGAGAACACCGCGGTGAGGACGAGTCCGCCGGCGATGATCTGCCGCTCGCCGTAGCGGTCGGTGAGGACCCCCCACGCGACGAGCGTGCACACCATGCCGATGGTGGGCGCCGATGCCAGAAGCCCGGCCTGCGCGAGCGGCATGGCGCGCTCGGTGTGCAGGAGCGGGATCAGATACGCCGGCGCCGACACCAGGAGGGTGCCGGCGGCCTGCGCCAGCACACCCAGGGCCAGCATCAGCCACGCCCGCGTGGGCGTGGCCGTCGTCGTGTTCGCGCTCGGCATCGTCGGATCCTCCGTCGGGTACACTCTGGTATACCACTTTGGTGCACCAGAGGAGCGATGATGACCACCTCCCCCGAGACGAGCGGTCCGTACGAGCGTCTCCGCGCCGCCATCCTGTCCCTCGACCTGTTGCCGGGTGAGCGGCTGAGTGAACGGGGCCTCGAGTCGATGCTGGGCGCATCCCGCACCCCCATCCGCGCCGCCCTCATGCGCCTCGAGAACGAAGGCCTGACGCTTCGCGACGCCCGCACCTGGCGGGTCACTCCGATCGACCTCAGCGAGATCCGTGCGCTCATGGAGTACCGCGAGGCCCTCGAGACCGCGGTCGTGGCGCTCGCCGTGGACCGTGCCGAGGATGCGGACCTCGAAAGCCTCGATGCGATCGTTCGCGCCGGCGGCGAGCACGACGATGCCGACGCGGTCCTGCGCGACGGCAGCGACTTCCACGTCGCCCTCGCACGACTGTCGCGCAACCCGTTCCTGGTCGACGCGATCGCCGGCACGCTTCTGCGCCTCAGCCGCACGCGGTGGCTCGAGGTGCGCAGCGCCGCCTCCCGGGCCCAGGCGGCCGCCGAACACCGGGAGATCGTGACCGCGGTCGCCGCCCGGGATGCCGAGCGCGCACGGGCGCTCGTCGTCGCGCACGCCCGCGGCACGCGCGACCGGCTGCTCGCTTCGCTGTCCGAGGATCGCCTGCGCCTGCGCGGGCGCGGACTGTCGATCGTGGAGTCGGCCGCCGCGGGCTGAGATCGCGCCGGCCGCCTCACCCGTCGACGCGGTGCGGCGCGGCCCGCGTGACGACGTCGACGCGTTTCACCCGAGCGGCCATTGCCGGCGCGATGTCGACCTCGACGCCGTCCGGAGCCTCGTACTCGGCGCGCAGAGCGCCCTCCCCGTCTCGCCACCAGGAGAGCGCGATGCGCCCGCGCGGAGAGTCGATGCTCGTCGATGCCCAGGGGAGGCCCGCCGGCGGACGCGGGTCGATGCGCACCCGAGCCCACCCCGGCGCCGCCGGGACGAGACCGCCGATGACGCGATGCATCCAGTCGGCGACCGCGCCGAGGGCGTAGTGGTTGAAGCTCGTCATCTCCCCGGGGTTCACGCTGCCGTCGGGCAGCAGCGAGTCCCACCGCTCCCAGATCGTCGTCGCGCCCTGCGCCACGGGGGCGAGCCAGGACGGCGAGTTCACGTTGAGCATCAGCGCGTGCGCGTCGTCGAGGTGGCCGGTGCGCGTGAGTGCGTCGCAGAGGTATGGCGCGCCCGCGAAACCGGCGTTGACGCGGTGACCGGCGGTGCGAACCAGTTCGGCGAGGCGGCGGCCTGCTGCACGCGCGGCATCCGCTGTCAGCACACCGGAGACGATCGCGAGGGCGTAGACGGCCGGGGCGTCCGAGCGCAGGCGCCCGTTCGCCGTGGCGTAGACCCGTGCGAAGTCGCGCCGCAGACGATCGGCCCGCAGCTCGGCGTCGCGGGCGTCCTCCGCTCTCCCCAGAACGCGCGCCGTCTGCGCCACGATGGCGACACTCCGATACAGAGCCGCGGTGGCGATCACATCGCGATCGGCGACCGCGGCGAACGGATCGTCGGGTGGTGCCGTCGGATCGAGCCAGTCGCCGAACTGGAAGTCGCCCTCCCACACGCCACGCGCGGAGAGCCGTCCGCACACACGCTCGACGTGTGCGGTCATGCTCTCGTAGCTCTCCTCGAGCACAGCGACATCGCCGTAGGCCTCCCATATCGCCCACGGCACCCACACGGCGGCGTCGCTCCAGATCGCCGCGGACTCCGGCTCGGCACCCGGATCGACCGTCCAGCTGCGCAGCACATCCGGCACGACGTACGGCACGCGACCCTGTGCAGCCCGCTGCTCCGCCCGCAGATCGGCGAGCCAGTCGCGCAGGAAGGCCGACATGTCGAACAGGAAGCAGGCCGTGGGTGCGAAGACCGCGATGTCGCCGGTCCATCCCAGGCGTTCATCGCGCTGAGGACAGTCGGTGGGGAGGCCGACGGTGTTGCCGCGAAGGCTCCACACGACGTTCTGGTGGAACCTGTCGAGGAGGGCATCACCGCAGGAGAAGCGTCCCGTGCGTTCGAGGTCGCTGCCGACGACCACCGCCTCGACCGACCCCTCGACGGCATCCCACCCTTCGATGCGGGCGTACCGGAAGCCGTGGAAGGTGAACGTCGGCTCGATGACGTCCTCGCCGCCGCTCAGCGTCACGATGTCTTCGGCGCGGGCCGAACGCAGCGGTCTCGTGGCGAGCGTTCCGTGTTCGAGCACCTCGGCATGACGGATGCGGAGGACGTGACCGCGCGGGCCCTGCACGCGCAGTCGCGTCCACCCGACGAGGTTCTGACCGAAGTCGACGATCACCGCGTCGGACCCGTCGGTCGACATCTCCGCGGGTGAGATGACCTCGTGTCGCACGATCGGCGGGCCGATCCGCGGCACGAGCCGCGTCGCGTCGATCCGTTCCGTGTCGGGGGGATGCGAGCGGCCGCCGTCCCGGGTGAGGTCGATGGTCTGCCCGTCGTACAGATCGTCACGGACGATTGCCGACGCGGTGACGTCCCATGTCGCGTCCGTGACCACGCCGAGCGTCGAGCCGTCCGCGAAGGTGATCTCCAGCGCGGCCGCCACACCCGGCTCGTCACCGTAGAGACGCTCCGCACCCCACCACCCCAGACGGCCGCAGTACCATCCCCGGCCCGCGGTGAGCCGCAGCTCGTGACGGGCACCGGCGACGATCATCGCCGTCACGTCGTGGGTGGCCACCCGCAGCCGCCACGGGTAGGAGGTCCATCCCGGGCTCAGCACGTCGCGGCCCACACCGACGCCGTCGATGGCGGGCTCCACGAGACCCTCCGCGGTGACGGCGAGCCGAGCGGTGACCACGGGGCCGTGTCGCGCAGGAATATCGATGACCCGGGTGAATCGCGGCGCACCATCGATGACCACGCGGTCGTCGCTGCGGGGTGCGCGCAGCATCAGAGCGTGCTCGATCATCATCGCCTCCGGTGGAGCGTGGTCGCCTCGGCGGCGGCGGGGTCGGGTCCGCCACCGCCGCCGAGGGGTCATCAATTGATCGTGACGTCGCCGACCTGGATGCCCCAGGCGGAGACCGGTCCGAAGCGCACCTCGACGGCTCGGGTCGCCGCCGGCAGCGCCCCGCTCGTGATGGTGCGCGTGGTCCATCCGTTGGTCGTCGCGACCGCGGCCGTCGCCGTCGTCGGCACGGCGGTCTCGACCCCCGAGGCGTCCAGTGCCACGATCGTGATCGCCGACGGGGGCTGCGAGAAGTGGAAGGTCGTGAGGGTCACGACCTTGCCCGGTGCCGCATCCCACCGGATCCAGCCGGCGGCGTTGTTGCTGCGCTTGAACCGCGCCGCGTCGCCGGCCATGTTCGACAGCGGCCCCGTCGTGTCGATGACGATGTTCGCCGATCGCGCGGTGCTGATGCTCCAGTCCGCCGCCGGATCGAACAGCGCCGGGGCGGGCGACGGCGGTGCGGCCTCATGGAAGCCGCGTGAGGGTGCCGCGGTGGGCGAGACCGCGTTGCCGAAGAAGTCGCGCAGCCCGTTGGCGGACTGTACGGCGCCGCTGGAGATCGCCGGGGATCCAGCCGTCAGCTTGTACGCGTTCGCCACGCCGAAGCCGTCACCCGTCGTCCCCGGAGCGACGAACCCGGGATCGGCGGTGATCTTCGCCGCGTCCGCCGGCTCACTCACTGGATGGTTCCCCGAGAAGAGGTTCGACGAGAAGACCGCGTTCGTCCCCAGGCCCGGGTAGGTGTACTCCCCCGTGCCGCGGTTGTCGACGATGTTGTTCGTGAACCACCACTGGCCGGGCGTCGAGGACGCGCACGCCCCGGCATCCCCGTCGCAGTAGATCGGCTTGGCCGGAGAACCCGGGGGGATCACGATGGTGTTGTTGTAGATGCGCACCGGCGCCGGCACACCCCACGAGAACGTGATGACGCCCTTCTGACCGCCCCACGCGTCGTTGATCGACAGATTGTCGCGCACGACGACATCGCTCGAGAAGCCGCCCATCAGCAGGAGGAAGCCGCCCTCGTTGTCGTGAGAGTAGTTGTACTGAACGCGCGTGTTCGTGCTGCCCATGTCGACGTCGAAGCCCTGGCCGTCCGTCTTGTGGAGGCGCGTGCCGGACACCTCGTTGAACTGCACGAGCGTGTTCATGCCCCGGGTGGGCCAGATGCCGGCGGATGCGGGCATGTCCGAGCCCTCGAAGGTGCGCTGACCGGCACCGCGCACCACGTTGCTCTCCAGCACGGCGCCGTCGGTTCCGAAGGCGAGGATGCCGTCGCTGTCGGGATCGATGACGGTGTTGGCGCGAACGCGCACGTTCGACGTGAGTGCGGACTGCACGACGACCGTCTGGCTGGTCGTGAAGTAGCTGTTGTCCCAGACGACGATGCCCGTGCGGCCGACGTTTTCGACGTGGTTGTTCTCGATGAGCACGCCGTCGAAGTTGGCACCCATGGCGGTCGTGTCGACGACGATGCCACCGTTGTCATGGGCGTCGAGGCCGCTGCATGCGAAGCACCCGTTCACGTCGCTCACGGTGTTGCCGCGGATGACGATCCCGCGCAGGGTCGTGTTGCCCGCGGAGTTTCGCACCTGGATGCCGGCGCGCGCGGTGCCCGGCGTCGTCGCGCCGAAGTTGTCGGTGCCGGAGTTGTTCGTGATGGCGAGATTCTCGATGGTCCACCAGCTCTGGTTCTCGAGCTGGACGGCGCCGCCGGTCGCCAGCGGTGCACCCGAGATCGACGGCGCCGCGCCGGTGCCGTAGGCCGAGATGGTGATCGGCGCCCCCGACGCACCGGAGCCCTTGGGCGCGAGCTGACCGCTCCACGCACCACCGCGCGCGAGCAGGATGCTGTCTCCCGCCGCGAACGTGCGCGACGTGGCCGCGGCGAGGGACTTCCACGCCGTCGCCGGGCTGGTGCCGGCCGCGGCGTCATTGCCGGTCGCGCTGTCGATGTAGTAGGTAGTTCCGGCCGCGATCGCGGCGGGGGCCGCCACGGCGCCGGCCGTCAGGCCGCCGGCGACGATCGCCGCTGCGAGCGCGAGACGGCCGAGCGTCCGGGGCCGCGGGCGAGCGCTCGCGATGCGCAGACGGAGGGGGACGATCCGTCGTTTCATGGGTTCTCCTTCAGGTGCACCGTCCGCACCGTTGCGGACGGAGTGCGATCCTCAGTCCTTCATGCCGGCCGAGAATCCCGCATTCGCGAGAAGCGGCCGCTGGAAGACGAGGAAGAGTGCGATGGGCACGACAGCGGCGACCACGAGGATCGCGAAGAACGTCGTCAACTCGTTCGTCCGCTCGAGCATCGGCAGCGCCACCGAGATCGGGCGCAGCTTCGGGTCGGTGAGCACCAGCGACGGCCAGAGATAGTCCTTCCAGGCTCCGATCGCCGCGAGCAGGGCGACGACCCCGAGGATCGGGCGCGCAAGCGGCAGGACCACGCTCCACATGATCCGGAGGGGACCGGCCCCGTCGATCTGCGCGGCCTCGATGAGCTCGCGCGGCAGGCCTCGCAGGAAGCCCGTGACCAGCAGCACCGCGAACGCGTTGGCCGCCGCGGGCAACCACACGGCCCAGTAGGTGTTCTGCAGCGAGACACCGGTCCCGAACAGGTCGACGACGGTCAGGTAGAGCGGAACGAACGACACGATCGCCGGGAGGAAGATGGTGGCGAGCACCGCGGCCGAGAAGATCGGAGCCCATCGGGGGCGCATGATCGCGATGACGTATCCGGCGCTCAGGGCGACCACCACCGTCACAGCGGCGGAACCTGCGGCGAGCACGAGGGTGTTACCGAGCAGACGCGCCGTGTCGACGCCACGGAAGGCGTCGACGTAGTGCTGCCACTCGGTCATCCGGGCGAACACGCCGAGCGGGTCGGCGAGCACGTCACCCGTCTCTCCGAGCGATGCGGCGACGAGCCACAGCAGAGGGCCGAGTCCGGCGACCGCGAGCCCGACGAGAACGAGCGCATGCACGACGAACAGCGGCACCGCGACGCCGCGGCGGCGGCGCTCGGCCGGGGTGAGGATCGCGACCTCGCTCACTCTTGCCACCTCCTGGTGAGTCGGAGGTAGACGGTGGAGAGCACGGCGAGCACGAGCGCGAGGAGCACTCCGAGCGCTGTCGCCGCGCCGTAATCCGCTGACCCGCCGAACGCGTAGCGGTACATGAGCAGAAGCACGGTCAGCGTGGCGTTCTGCGGTCCGCCGGAGGTCATGAGGAAGGGTTCGGTGAACACCTGTGCGGCCCCGATGAGCTGGAGCAGCAGCATGATCAGGATGATCGTGCGCATCTGCGGAAGCGTCACATGCCAGATTCGCCCCCACACACCGGCGCCGTCCAGGGTGGCGGCTTCGTACAGCTCGGGTCGCACGGCGGTCAGCGCCGCGAGGTAGACGAGGACGCTCGTCCCGGCAGCGGCCCAGGTCGCCTGAAGCACGATGGACGGCATCGCCAGCGCGGCATCGTTGAGCCAGGCGAACGGGCCCACTCCGAGTGGCCGCAACGCGCTGTTGAACAGGCCCGTCGGCGCCGGGTCGTACGCGAACCGCCACAGCAGAATCGCGACGACGGGCGGAACGATCACCGGGAAGTAGGCGAGCGCCGCATACGCCCCGCGGGCGCGCGCCCGCACCGTCGAGATCACGACGGCGAGCGCCAGGGGCAGCGGAAATCCGAACACGATCGCGAGCGCGGTGAACCAGAGCGTGTTCACGACCGCCTGACCGAGCTGCGGGTCCTCGAGCACATAGACGAAGTTGTCCCACCCGACCCAGTCGACGGGGCCGATGAAGGTCGTGCGCTGAAAGCTCATCAACGCGCCGAGGACGATGGGCCACCAGGAGAAGGCGGCGAAGACGACGATCGTCGGCGCGGCGATCGCGAGGGCGACCAGATCGCTGCGCCGGTGGCGTCGAGAGCGGGCGGACATGCGGGACTCCGTCGGTGTCGAGAGGGGTGCGGTGGGGCGGCGCGCCGCCGCCCCACCGCGGGCGAGCGCGGTGCTCACCGGGACAAGACGGCCTGCGCCTTCTTCGCCGCGTCGGATACCAGGGTGCCGATGTCGGCGTTCTGGTCGGTGATGACGGCCTGCACGACCGGATCGAGCGTCGCGTAGATGTCCTGGCCCTTCACAGGCGGTTCCGACTGCACCTTCTGCTCGGCGACCTTGTCGAGGTAGGGCCGGAAGTTCGCCAGCGGAACGTTGTTGAGGTCGGAGATCCAGGACAGGTACTGGTCGTACGCCGCGCTGGTGACCACGGGCAGGCCCGGGATCGCGACGGCCGAGCCCTGCGTGGCCAGTGCCTTCGCGTCGGCCTGTGCCGCATCCTTGCTCTCGTACTTCGCCAGAGCGGACAGCTGCACCCACTCGACCGCGGCCTTCACCTGTGCCGGAGATGCGTCGGGGCGCACGACCTCGATGTTGCCGCCGGACAGCGTGACGGGTGCCTGGCCGGCGGTGGCGGTCGGCATCGCCGCGAAGCCGAAGTCGGAACCGGGGAAGCCCAGCTGTTCGGTCAGCGGACGATAGGCATCCGACTGGAGGACGAACATCCCCACCTGGCGGCCGGCGAATGCCTGCGCCAGGTCGAGCGCCGCCATGAGCCCGTTCGGCGACATACTGGCGTCGGTCCAGCGCATGTCGTGGATGAGGCGCAGCGCGTCGGTCGTCGCACTGTCATCGAAGGTGATTTGATCGCCCTTGTCGTTCACGAGGGATCCGCCCCGCGACGCCGCCTCGGCTCCCAGCACCCAGCCGCCCTGGTTGTCGGTGGTGACCTGTGCGAAACCGTAGGCGCCGGTCTTGTCGTGAATCGTCTTGGCTGCCGTGCGCACCTCGTCCCACGTCGTGGGCGGGGAGTCGGGATCGAGGCCCGCGGCCGTGAACAGGGCGCGGTTGTACACCAGCCCCATGGCGTACGCCATCGTCGGAACGCCGTAGGAGCGCCCGTCGGCGCTGACCAGATCGACCAGCTGCGGATTGAGCTTCGCGGTGACACCGAGCTGGTCGACGGCATCCGTGATGTCGGCGACCTGCTTGCGCTCGATGAGGCCGCGGATCTCCGTGAAGGGCACGCCCATGACGGTGGGAAGGTCGCCGGCGGCGAGGCGGGCGGAGAACGTCTGAGCGTCCCAACCGTCCTCGGTCGTGGTGACGACGTACGTCGGGTGGTCCTTCTTAAAGGTCTCCACGAGCGCGTTGAACTGCGCGAGTCGCGCCGTCTCGGTCGCGGCCGGCTGATTGCCGATGACGATCTCGACGGGGCCGGTCGGGTCAGGGCTCGCGCCGCCGCTGCATGCGGTGAGCGCGGTCGATGCGAGGCCGAGGAGGGCTGCAGCGCCCACCCAACCTCGGATGCGGAGTGGTCTCTTCATCGAAACTCCTCTTTCTGGTGCCGGATTGCCGACACTCGGTGCGTGTTGTACTTTGAACTCATCGGGATGCCAAAGCGCTTTTGCACGATAGCCCCCGAAGGGCCGACGATGCAAGACCGCATCACCACATCCGCCTCCGAGCGACCGACTTCAAGGATGAAAACACGTGCTCCTGCGCCTACCCACCCCTGCCACGTGGCAGCTCACCGCCCTGTCCGGCCCGGTGCCGGATGCGGTCGCCCACGCACCCGACGGCACCCCGCGTCGCTTTGCCGCCCCCGTTCCCGGCGACGTCCACATGGCCTTGCGCAGCGCGGGCGCGATCGACGACCCCCACGAGGGCGACAACGAGCGCCGGCTGGCGTGGATCGGACAGTCCGACTGGTCGTACGAGACCACTCTCGAGCAGATCGACACCACCGCGGAACGCATCGACCTCGTTCTCCACGGCGTCGATACACATGCGGTGCTGCGGGTCGACGGCGACGAGCGCGCCCGCCTCAGCAACATGCACCGCACGTGGCGCGTCCCCGTCCCGGAGCTCGCCGCGGATGCCGTCGCCCTGCGCATCGACATCGACTCGCCCGTGGCGGTCGCCACCGCCGAACGCAACCGTCTCGGCGCACGATGGAGCGTCTTCAGCGATCTGTCTCCGTTCATCCGCAAGAACGCCTGCGCGTTCGGCTGGGACTGGGGCCCCGCGCTGCCCGGGTCGGGAATCTGGCGCCGCGTCAAGATCGAAGCCTGGTCGACCGCCCGTCTGAGCGCGCTGCGACCGACGATTCGCCTAGACGGCGTGGACGGCGTCGTCGACCTGGATGTCGAACTGGAGCGCTCGGGTGCGGTCGGCTCCGACGCAGCCCTCATCATGATCGCCAGGATCGGGGACGTCGGCGTCCAGGTGGACGTCGAACCCGGCGCCGTCCACGCGCACGCTCGCCTCGACGTTCCCGCGCCAGAGCGCTGGTGGCCCGCAGGACTCGGCCCGCAGACCCTGCACGATCTGGTCGTCACCCTGACGACCTCGGAGGGCGACGTGCTCGACACGCAGACGCGTCGCGTCGGCTTCCGCGACCTCGTCGTCGAGCAGGTCGACGACGAGGTCGGGCGCAGCTTCGGCATCACCGTGAACGACGTGCCGCTGTACGTCCGCGGGTTCAATTGGATTCCCGACGACACGTCGCTCGCCGCGGTGACAGAGGACGACGTGCGTCGACGTGTCGCGGAGGCCCGAGACCTGGGGGCGAACCTCCTGCGGGTCTGGGGAGGTGGCGTCTTCGAGTCCGACGAGTTCTACCGAGCGTGCGATGAGGCCGGAATGCTCGTCTGGCAGGACTTCCTCTTCGCGTGCGCGGCCTACCCGGAGGAGGAGCCGCTACGCACCGAGGTCGAGGCGGAGGTGCGCGAGAACATCACCCGCCTCATGCCCCATCCGAGCCTGGCGCTGTGGAACGGCAACAACGAGAACCTCTGGTTCTGGTTCCTCCACGACTGGGAGCACGCCCTCGAGGGCGCGACCTGGGGCGAAGGCTTCTACACCGACCTCCTGCCGACCCTCACCGCCGAGCTCGACCCGGGGCGCACGTACCTCATCGGCAGTCCGTCCTCGGGCGGGCGGTGGGACGATCCCAACGATCCGACACGGGGTGTCGTGCACTGGTGGATACCCGACGACTATCGCGCCTACGACGATGTCAGGCCGCGTTTCGTCTCGGAGTTCGGCTTCCAGGGCCCTCCCGCACGTGTGACCTTCGACGCCGTGACGCACGATGCGGATCCCGCTGCGTTCTCCCCCGGCACGGTGCAGCGACAGAAGGCCGAGGGCGGAACGGAGCGCATCAACGACGTGCTCGCGGCGCACTTCGGCGTCCCGCGTGCTTTCGACGAGTGGTACTGGCTCGCCCAACTCGATCAGGCGCGGGCGGTGCGGTACGGCGTGGAACGGTTCCGCTCTCTGGAACCCTTCTGCCGCGGAACGATCGTGTGGCAGCTCAACGACTGCTGGCCCGCGTTGTCCTGGTCGATGATCGACGTGAACGATCGGTTCAAGCCCGTCGCCTACGCCGTGCGCGAGGCGCATCGCGATCGCATCGTGGTGCTGCGCCAGGAGGACGGGGCTCCGGCGCTGTTCGTATGCAACAGCACGAGCACGGTCTGGTCGGTGGACGTCGAGGTGCAGCGCTGGCGTCCGGACGATCTGGTCGAGCGGTGCTCACTCCGTGTCGTCGCAGAACCTCATCGCTCGACCCGCGTAGACCTCTCCGTGATCGCCGCCGCGCTCGCGCCCGACGAACTCCTGATCGCCACGGCGCTCGCGCCGGACGGTCCGACCCGCAGCTCGCTGCTCGGCGGGACCGATCGGCAGTTTCCCGATCGCGTTCCGGCGTTCGAGCTGAACGTAGAGGTCGCGCCGGACGGTGTCGGCATCCGCATCGACGCGCACACGCTCCTGCGCGACGTGACGCTGCTCGTCGATGCTCTCGACCCCGACGCGCACGCCGACCGCAACGTGATCACCCTCCTGCCGGGCGAGCACGAGATCTGGCGGATACGCACGGCACACCCCGCGGTGTTCACGCCCGAGCGCGTGCGCGCGGCGGTCCGCACCGCCCACGCGGCGAGCGATCCCGATCCCGACTATCGCGGACTGGCGCAGCTCGAACGCGAGAAGGCCGCGCGAAGCGCAGCGGCGCGCGGATGAGCTGCTCGCGGCATCCTCCCCCGGCGGATGCCGCGAGCACCCCCCCCCGTTCAGCCGAGCGCCGGCGCCAGCGCGTCGAGCAGACGTCGCCAGCGTGGGTCGCGCCCCGGTTCGGGAAAGAGCATCCGCTGACCGATGAAGGCGAAGCCCGTGCGTGATCCGGGATGAGCGAAGGCGAGACGCCCGCCCATGCCGGCGTGGCCGAACGAGCCCGGCCCGAGCATGGGGCAGAGCTCGTGAGCGATCTCGAAGCCGAGGCCCCAGCGCGTGGTCAGCGCCGCGGCGGGGTTGCATGCCGGCTCGGCCACGCCGTCCAGCCAGTCCGCCGAGACCCTCGCCACCGTGTCGTCGTCGAGCAGTCGGACGCCGTCGACGGGCGCGAGGCAGGCACCGTAGGCGCGCGCGATGCCGCGCGCCGTGGCGACGAGCCCGCCTCCGGGAACGAGCGACCTCCGAAAGTCGCTGCCGTTCACGAGCTCCGTTCCCTGCACGCCGTCCTCCCGCTCGAAGAGGGGCACGATCTGCAGGGTGCTCGTGTAGGCGGATCGGCAGGCGGCCCCGGACGCGGAGTCGGTGCCGCCCGGCTCGGGAGGCGGCACGATCGGGTCCATCAGCACCGGCCGGAATCGACCGTCTGCTTCGGGAGGCGTACCCAGCCAGAGGTCGGCGCCGAGGGGCGCCGCGATCTCCTGCTGCAGCAGCGCACCGGCGTCGAGACCGGTGACGCGACGAAGGATCTCGCCCGCCAGCAAGCCGTAACTGAGCACGTGGTAGACCCGGGCGCTGCCCGGCGGATAGTCGGGGGAACGCTGCGCGGCGCGTGCGGCCAACCGCACGGGATCGAGAAGATCCCGCGCGTCATCGAGCGGAAGCGTCGGCATCCCCGCCGTGTGCGTGAGGACATCGGCGACCGTGATCGACGCCTTGCCCGCGACCGCGAACTCCGGCCAGTAGGCCGCGACGGGCGCCAGGGGATCGATCGTTCCCCGCTGGATCTGCTGTGCCACCAGCATCGCGACGATCCCCTTGGCTGCCGAGAACGCGAGCGTGGTGGAATCGCGCTCCCACGCCGCCCCGGAGAGGGGATCGACACCGCCCCACAGATCGACGACGGTCTCGCCCCGGTGGACGACACAGAGGGCGCCCCCGGCTCGGTCGGCCTGGAGGACGTCGGCGAAGGCCGAGCGCACGGCAGCGAAATCGGAGCGGACGTCGCCGTGCACGGCGATCTCGGTGGCACCATCATTGGACACACGAGCAGTCTATGCCGAACCGCTTTGGCATAGACTGCTCATCGAAAACACGGCCCCGGTGCCCTACCGGGAGCGAGGGATGGTGAGGATGCCGCAGCGCTCTGCCCGCCTGGTCGATGTCGCCCGTGCCGCCGGCGTGTCGGTGCCGACCGCATCGCAGGTCATGAACGACACCGGTCGCGTCGCGGACGCGACGCGGGAGCGGGTGCTCGCGGCCGCCCGCGACCTCGACTATCGGCCCAACGCTCTCGCCCGCAGTGTCGCCATGGGCCGCAGTCGCACGATCGGCGTCCTCGCGGAGAATGCGGCCGGCGCGTTCTGCATGCCCGTTCTGATCGGCATCAACCGGGCGCTCAGCGCGCACGACCTCGCCAGCGTCCTGTACGACGCGCAGCACGAGCCGGACCTGCGCCGCGACCACATCCGGCACATGATCGATCGCCAAGTCGACGGCATCATCGTCATCGGGGAGGGTCCGGATGTCGCGATCGACGACCTCGGTGTCTCCTTCTCCGGGCCGGTGGTCCATGCATTCGGACCGCACCATGCGACGAATGCCAGCAGCATCCACCCCGATGAGCGTGCGGGGGGCGCGCTGGCCGCGCAGAGCCTCATCGCACTCGGGCGGCGGCGCATCGCCCACGTCACCGCCGAGGAGCACCTCCCCTCCGTCCGCGAGCGATCGCGCGGCTTCGCTGCTGCGCTCGGCGAGGCGGGCCTCGAGCCGGCCGCCGTCCTCCACGGGTCGTTCAGCCGGGGATGGGGCCATCTCGCCGCCGAGATCCTCCACGCTCGCACGCCGGCCGTCGACGCCGTCTTCGCCGGCAGCGATGCCATCGCGATCGGGTTGGCCGCGGGGTTCGAGGCGGCCGGCCTGCGCGTTCCCGAGGATGTCGCGATCGTCGGCTATGACCACGTCGCGGGCTACGGCGACGACATCGATCCCTACCTGGCATCCATCGATCCTCGGCTGACGGATGTCGGCGAGCGCGCCGCCCGTCACCTCATCGGAAGCCTGGACGATGAGGATGCCGATGCGTCTCCCGTCGTTCCCCGATTCGTCGAAGGGGCGACGACCCGGGGTGGGGACGACCGCCGTCATCGCCTGGTCGAGACCCTGCTGCGCACGGTCACCGCACCTCCCGTCATCGGCACGTCGCGCACGGACTCGCCCCACGGATGAACACGGTGTTCACGACCGCTTTTCCCTCGACGGCGGTGTCCGTCGTCGGCGCGCTGGACAGCGTGCCGGGCATCTACGGCCCCCGCCCACGGCGGCTTCCGCCCTGGACGCGACGGCAGATCCCCGACCCCGTCTTCGACTTCGTCGTCGGCATGACATCCGGTGTGCGCATCGCCGCTCGCACGGGGGCGACGCGTGTGACCTTGGAGCTCGCGATCATCGGCATCGACACCGGCGTACGCCCGGCAGCGCCGGCGGTGCTCGATCTGGTCGTCGACGGCGCGCACCGCGAGCGTGTCTTCGTGCCGGGCGCGGCCCAGACCCTCGTCGCTGCGGACGGCACGGTGACTCAGGAGCACCCGCCCGTCGTCGTGACGTTCCACACCGGGGCCACTCGACGCGAGCGCGAGATCGAGATCTGGCTTCCGCACACCACGGCCGTCGAGCTCGTCGCGCTCTGCGCCGACGCGCCCGTGACACCGCCGCGCGACGATCGACCCGTCTGGGTGCACCACGGGTCGTCCATCAGCCAGTGCGGAGAAGCGTCGGCGCCCACCCGCACATGGCCGGCGATCGCGGCGGCGCACGGCGGCTACAGCCTGCGCAGCCTCGGCTTCAGCGGCAACGCGGTGGGCGACCCGTTCGTCGCTCGAACGATCCGCGACCAGCCGGCCCATGCGATCAGCATCGAGATCGGCATCAACGTCGTCAACGGCGACCTCATGCGTCGCCGCATGTTCGAACCGTTGCTGCATGGATTTCTGGACACCGTGCGCGAAGGGCATCCACGGGTGCCGGTGCTGATGCTCGGGCCGATACCCTGCCCGGCCCACGAAGAGGCGCCGGGTCCCACCGTTCTCGACGATCGCGGCCGCGCACGCAGCGCGGGGACACCGGCGGAGATCGAGCGCGGGGCGGTGAACCTCCGCGTCGTGCGCGAGGCGCTCGCGCGGGTGCTCGCGGCGCGCGCGGACGATGCGCGACTCTTCTTCCTCGACGGTCGAGAGCTGCTTCCGGATGCCGAGGTGGCTGACCTCGACGACGGGCTTCACCCGAACGCCGCCGCCTACGAGCGGATGGGCGTTCGCTTCGCGGCGCACGCGTTCGCCGCGGGTGCACCATTGGTCAGGCCGCGCGTCTGAGCCGCGACCGGCCACCCGTCGGTTCCGGGCCTCCCCCTGTCGCGGCACAACAGGGGGCCGTACCATTCGTTCAAATGAGTGCGACGCTCGCCCCGATCGAACTCGTCAGCGGGATGATCCTGAGTGACGAGATCTACGCGCGCATCGGCGCGGCGATCGCCGACGGCACGTTCCCTCCCGGGCATCGCCTCCGCGATGTCGAGCTCGCTCAGCAGCTGGGCGTCTCGAGAACACCGGTCCGCGAAGCACTGCAGCGACTGGAGCGCTTCGGGCTCGTCGAGATCGCGGTCGGTCGCTACACGCGTGTCACCGCACCGAGCGACGCACTGCGCCGCGACACCGGCGAGTTCGCCGCCTACTTCCTCGGCAACGCGCTCAGCCTCGCGGTGTCGCGTTGTTCCGACGAAGATCTCGCCGACCTCGTCGCCACGGTCGATGCGGCACTGGCGGGCATCGACACGGGCGACGCGGCCGCGGTGTTCTCCGCGGCATCCCGTCTGGGCATCGTCGCTGCGCGGGCGACCGGCAACAGCGTGTTCGACACGATCATCCACGAGACGTCCATCGTCGTCGAACGCAACCTGCGCGGATGGTCAGGGGTCCGCGCCGAGGCCGCCCCCCGCCGCGATAACTGGCGGCTGCTGCGTGAGCGGATCGCCACGCGCGACGCGCACGGCGCCGAAGACACCGTCCGGCGCCTGTACGGGGTCACCCCGGGAGCCGCCCCGGCCGCGCGCTGAACGCGACGAGCGGCCTCGTGACCGCCGCGCGCTACTTCCGGCGTGCGAACGCGAGGTACACGGCGCCGAGGATGCCGGGAACACCCACAACGACGGCCAGCGTCATCCATAGCGACAGCGTGGTGTCGTGAGACGACGCGAGAACGGTGTGGATCACGTCGTAGCTCTCGCATCGGCGGCATCCCGTGGCAGGTCCCGGAGGTGCGCACAGAGTGCGGGGACGCGTGAGATATGCACGGTACGCGCCTCGGGCGCTCCCGGTGGATCCCGCAGAATCCGGCGTGACGAACTGATACCGACGGTCATCGCGAGCCGCTCCTCTCTTGCTGTGCACTTTGAGAGATGCAGACCAGAGCGGTCTATGACGGCGGTACTGCCAGAGCCGCGGTTAGGCGCGAAACACCTCACGATTGATCACGAAGTAGGCGCCGAGAGACAGAGCGAGGAGAGCGAGCGGCAGCACCCATGTCAGCGAACGTCGGCCGGAGGCAGCGCCGATCAAAGACACCGGCGTCATAAAACTGGCGCAGGTGAGCACCAACGCGAAAGCCACCACGCTCAGTCGAACGCCGGAACCAACAGTCCCCAACCACAACACGAACGCAAACCATAGAGCCATGGGTGTGGCGAAGAGCGGGACCGATCGTCGCACAGCCGCCCGCGAGAGACGGGCGCTTCTTCTCTGCCCACGAGGAGAGGACCCGAAGTACACCGCGAGTGGACCCATGGAGGCAACGAGCCACACAGCGGTGATCCGCATCGTTCTCGTGCCAAACGATGGCGCAGCGGCTTCAGAAAAGAGCGCCCACCACGAGACGGGCGTCATCGCGACCGAGAAGACCGCCAAGAAACCGAACACCAAGAATGACGAGAGCTGCCCGCCCTGTGACCTGACTGGTTTCGAGGTGACCAGGTTGGATGAACTGAAGATACTCTTCACGGACCTGATCACGTTGGCGCGACTCTCGGATCTTTGACGAACAGAACGCTCGAACCTGGGAACGAGGCCCACTCTATCTCGCGCACATCCCCACTCGTCGAACTTCTCGCGGCGAAGGCCGAAGGGTCCTGCAGAAGCCCGGAAACACCAGAAAAGGCCACCCCGAAGGGTGACCTTTTCGTTGGAACCGTAGGTGACCTGCTGACCGCCCTGCAAAGCCGGGGCGATTGCAGTAAGCCTCCTATGGTGCGCGAGGGGGGAGTTGAACCCCCACGCCCTTTCGGGCACTGGCACCTGAAGCCAGCGCGTCTGCCTATTCCGCCACTCGCGCGAGCCGCGATCTCCGAAGATCTCACGGACTCAACTTCCCGAGGATATCACGCTCCGAGACCCGTTTCGACTCGGCTGTGCCGGTCTCGCTCAACGAGCGGGCTGGCCATCTGCCGCTCGTTGAGCGAGCGGTGGCAGTCGAACCCACATTCCCCCGCGCGCCAGTTCCGCGCGTTCCGCGTCTGCTCAGCCTGTGCAACTAGCATGTACGCACCGGTCGGCGATCCTGAGGAGCCCTGTGGGACTACTGGACAGCTTCGAGAAGGGACTCGAGCGCGCAGTCAACAGCGCGTTCGCGAAGTCCTTCCGTAGCGGCATTCAGCCCGTCGAGATCGCGGCCGCCCTGCGCAGCGAGCTCGATGCGAAGGCTGCCGTCGTCAGCCGCGACCGCATCCTCGCCCCGAACACCTTCGAGGTGCGCATGTCGCCGGCCGATGCCGAGCGCATGCTCGGCCTGGGCAGCGCGCTGGACTCCGAACTGCACACCCTCGTCGACGCTCACGCGAAGGCGCAGGGATTCACCTTCGCCGGCCCCGTCACGATCGCCCTCGCGGGCGATGCCACACTGTCGACGGGCACGCTGCGGGTCGCCTCGCAGACTGCGGCGGGCCAGGTCGCCTGGCGCGGCATCGTCGAGATCGCCGGAGCGCAGCACACGCTGGCGAAGGGACGCACCGTGATCGGACGCGGCAGCGACGCCGACATCACGATCCCGGATGCCGGGACCAGCCGTCGCCATGTCGAGATCCTCTGGGACGGCGAGCGCGCCATGGTGCGCGACATGGGATCGACCAACGGCACGCAGTTGAACGGTACGAAGATCACCGAAGCGCCGCTGCTCCCCGACTCCGTGGTCACGATCGGCCGCACCGAGATCGTCTTCCGCGTCATCGCACAGGCCGCGCCCCCTCGACCCTCGACCTCTGCCGCCGACGCGACCCGCGCCTTTGGAATCGGAGGATCCGCGTGAGCGAGTTGACTCTCCTGCTGCTGCAGATCGGATTCCTGATCCTGCTGTGGTTCTTCGTCTTCGCCGTCGTCTACTCGCTGCGCGCCGACCTCTTCGGGGTGAAGGTGCGAAAGCTGCCCGAACCCGCGGCCGCCGGTGTCGCCCCCGCGGCATCCGCTCCCGCCCCCGCTCAGGCGGCAACGGCACCCATCGCCCCGGCCGCTCCCGCCGCCGCTGCGAGCCCGAGCGGACCGCAGAAGGCGACCCGCGACGCCGTGTCGCGCATCGTGATCACGAGCGGCCCGAAGGCCGGCCTCGAGCTGCCGCTCGGTTCTGACGCGCTCACGATCGGCCGCTCCAGCGAGTCGGGGCTCGTGATCCGCGACGACTACACCTCCAGCCATCACGCGCGCCTGCTGCTCTGGGGCGACCAGTGGATGATCCAGGACCTCGACTCCACCAACGGAACCTGGCACGACGGTGCTCGCGTGAGCACCCCGGTGCCCATCCGCGTGGGCGCACCGATCAAGGTCGGCGCGACGACGTTCGAGCTGAGGAAGTAGCCCGCCTCCCATGGTCTTCGAGGGATCGAGCGTCGCCATCTCCCACACGGGGAAGGTGCGCTCCAACAACCAGGATTCGGGCTACGCGGGCTCGAATCTCTTCGTCGTCGCCGACGGGATGGGTGGCCACGCCGGAGGCGACGTCGCCTCGAGCATCGCCGTCCACCGCCTCAAAGACCTCGACCGCCCGTACACGTCGACCGCCGAGGCCGAACAGGCGCTGCAGGAAGCCATCTCCTCGACCGCCGGCGTGCTGATCGACACCGTCGCACGACGGCCCGAGCTCGCGGGCATGGGCACCACCGTCAGCGGCCTGATCATGGTCGACGACTACGCCGTGATCGCCCACATCGGCGACTCGCGCATCTACCTCTACCGCGACGATGCGCTCACCCAGATCACGACCGATCACACCTTCGTGCAGCGCCTCGTCGACTCGGGTCGCATCACTCCCGAAGAAGCCCGCTACCACCCGCGCCGGTCCGTGCTCATGCGCGTACTCGGCGACATGGACCCCGACCCCGAGGTCGACACGTTCATCATGCCGACGCAGCCCGGTGATCGCTGGCTGCTCTGCTCCGACGGCCTGTCCGGCGTCGTCGATGACGCCCACACCAGCAAGGTGCTCGGCCACCACTACCCGCCGGGTCGTACCGCCGATCTCCTGCTCAAGCAGGCGCTCGACGGCGGCGCGCCCGACAACGTGACCGTCGTCATCGTCGATGTGGGCGGCAGCCACCCGATGTTCAGCGGTACCGCGACGATCGTCGGCTCGGCATCCAACCCGCAGGGCGTCGACGTGCCGGCCGCCCGCCCCGGGCGCACCAGCTGGCTGCACACCGCCCGCCAGGCGGCCAACGAACCGACGCACTTCGAGCCCGCCGCGGAGTTCCTCGAGGAGCTCATCGAGGAAGACCGCCGACGCGCCCGCCGTCGGCGCATCTGGTGGGTCGTCGGCCTGATCGCGATCCTCGCCGCCCTCTCGGCGGCAGCGCTCGGCGCCTACGCCTGGACTCAGACGCGGTACTTCGTCGGCGCCGACACCGACACCGTCGTCATCTACCGCGGCATCCAGCAGGACATCGGACCGATCTCCCTCTCGTCCGTCTACGAGGACACCGGCATCTCTCTGAACGATCTGCCGTTCTATCAACGTCTCGCGGTCACCTCGACGATCTCGGCGCGGTCGCTCTCCGATGCCGAGCAGATCGTCGACACCCTGCGCACCACTCTGGAGGGTGAACGATGAGCTCGGCGACCGACACCGTCCAGGCCGACACCACGGTCGTCAAGGCGCTGCGAAAGCTCCGGATGCCGCAGACGCAGCGCAACCGTGAACTCGGGCTGCTGCTGTTCGCCTTCGTGATCAACGGCGCCGCGATCGCCCTCGTGCAGCTGGGCGCGCTCGGCCACATCGACTGGACGTTCCTCTACTACTGCGGCGCGCTGACGGTGCTCGTGCTCGCCCTGCACATCGTGCTGCGCTTCAAGGCCTCTCAAGCCGACCCGTTCGTCGTTCCCATCGCGACCGTGTTGTCGGGTCTGGGCCTCGCGATGATCTACCGCATCGACATCGAAGACCAGAGCACCGGGTGGGACGCCCTCTCGACCCGTCAACTGGTGTGGCTCGCCATCGCGAGCGCCGCGGCGGTCGCCATCGTGATCTTCCTGAAGAACTACCGCGTGCTCTTCCGCTACACGTACGTGTTCGGCTTCGTCGGCATCCTGCTGCTCGTGCTCCCCTTCGTCCCGGGACTGGGCACCGACGCCAACGCCGATGTGTGGATCTCCATCGGCGGTCTCTTCTCCTTCCAGCCGGGCGAGCTGGCGAAGATCGCGCTGGCGATCTTCTTCGCCGGCTATCTCGTGCGCACGCGCGAAGCCCTCACCTCGGTGGGAACGCGTTTCCTCGGTATGACGTGGCCGCGCGCCCGCGAGCTCGGTCCCCTTCTGCTCATCTGGCTCGCCTCGATGGCGATCATCATCTTCCAGCGCGACCTGGGCACGGGTCTGCTCATGTTCGGGATGTTCATCGCGATGATCTACGTGGCCACGGGCAAGACGAGCTGGGCGGTGCTCGGCCTGCTCCTCGCCGTCGGCGGCGCCCTCATCGCCTCGCAGGTGCTCAGCTACGTGGGTGGGCGCTTCCAGAACTGGCTAGACGCCTTCAACCCCGCCGTCATCGACAGCGCGGGCGGCAGCTATCAGCTCGTGAGCGGCATCTTCGGCCTGTCCGAGGGCGGCCTGCTCGGAACCGGTCTCGGCCGTGGACGGCCGGGGCTGACCCCCCTGTCGCAGAGCGACTACATCTTCCCCAGCATCGGCGAAGAGCTGGGGCTCATCGGCGTCTTCGCGATCCTCTGCCTGTACATGGTGTTCACCAGTCGCGGCATCCGCATCGGCATCGCCGGCCAGGACGACTTCGGAAAGCTGCTGGCCACCGGCCTGTCGTTCACCATCGCGCTCCAGGTGTTCATCATGGTCGGGGGCGTCACCCGACTCATCCCCCTGACGGGGCTGACGACCCCGTTCCTCGCGGCGGGCGGATCGTCGCTGGTGGCCAACTGGATCGTCGTCGCGTTGCTGCTGCGCATCTCGGATGCCGTGCGCTCGCGCCCCCGGGTGGTGATCGGATGACCCGCGAACTGCGACGGCTGTCGCTGATCATGCTGGCCATGTTCGTGGCCCTGTTCGGCGCGACCAGCTGGATCCAGGTCGTCCAGGCCGGCGATCTCAGCGAGAACCCGCTCAATAAGCGCGCGCTCTACGACTCGTTCGAGGTGCAGCGCGGGTCGATCATCGCCGGCGACACCGTCATCGCCGACTCCGTGCCCAGCGACGACGTGTACGCCTGGCAGCGCCAGTACGCCGACCCCCAGATGTGGGCGCCGGTGACCGGCTACATGAACCCGCTGCTGAACTCGGTGACCGGACTCGAGCAGGCGATGAACAAGGAGCTCTCGGGCACCGCCAACTCGCAGTTCCTCTCGCGCGTCGATCAGATCATCACGGGTCAGCCCGCGCGCGGCTCCAACGTGCTGCTCACCCTCGACCCGGCCATCCAGAAGGCCGCCTTCGACGCGCTCGGCACCTATCAGGGCGCCGTCGTTGCCCTCGAGCCCAAGACCGGGCGCGTTCTCGCGATGGTCACGAGCCCGAGCTACGACACCAACGCGATGGCCGTGCACAACGCGCAGCAGGTCAACACGACCTACGACCAGCTGATGAACGCCGCGGTCAACCCGCTCGACAACCGCGCCATCGGCACGCTGAACCCACCCGGGTCGACCTTCAAGCTCGTCGTCGTCTCGGCAGCGCTGGCATCGGGCAAGTTCACGCCCGACTCGACCTTCCCGAACCCCGCGACCTACACGCTGCCGGGCACGTCGACCTCGATCCGCAACTTCGACGGCAACACGTGCGGCCCGGGCGATCAGGTCACCATTGCGACCGCCCTGCGCCTGAGCTGCAACATCCCGATGGCCCAGCTCGCCGTCGCCCTCGGTCAGGACGCGCTGCGCGCCGAAGCCGAGAAGTACGGCTTCAACAACGCGAGCATCGACATCCCCCTCGGCGTCGTCACCTCCGCGTACCCGACCAAAGCGCTCGACCAGGCACAGCTCGCGCTGTCGGGTTTCGGTCAGGGCAGCGTCACCGCCACGCCGCTGCAGATGGCGATGGTCGCCGCCGGCATCGCCAACGGTGGCATGGTCATGAAGCCGCGTATGGTCGACCGCGTCGTGGCGCCCGATCTGACCGTGCAGGAGACGTTCGCCGACACCGAGCTGGGTCGTGCGCTGAGTACGACGGATGCCGCGACGATGACCTCGCTGATGATCTCCAATGTCCGTGACGGCGCGGCCAGCGGTGCAACAATAGACGGGGTCGACGTGGCCGGGAAGACCGGTACCGCGGAGCAGGGACCCTCGGATCCGTACACTCTCTGGTTCACGGGCTTCGCCCCGGCCAACGACCCGAAAGTGGTCGTCGCCGTGATGGTGGAAAACGGCGGAGGTCTCGGGCAGTCCGGCACGAGCAACGGGATCGCGGCTCCAATCGCGAAGAAAGTCATGGAGGCGGTGCTGAGCAGATGAGACCGACACAGGGTGTGAGCTTCGGTGGACGCTACGAGCTGGATTCGCGGATCGCGATCGGCGGCATGGGTGAGGTCTGGGAGGCCACCGACCATGTGATCGGACGCACCGTCGCGATCAAGATCCTCAAAGACGAGTACATGGGAGACCCGGGCTTCCTGGAGCGCTTCCGTGCCGAGGCCCGCCACGCGGCGCTCGTCAACCACGAGGGGATCGCGAGCGTCTTCGACTACGGCGAGGAGAACGGCTCCGCCTTCCTCGTGATGGAGCTCGTCCCCGGGGAAGCCCTGTCGACCATCCTCGAGCGCGAGGGCTCGCTGTCCACCGACAAGACCCTCGACATCGTCGCTCAGACCGCGGCCGCCCTGCAGGCCGCGCACGCCGCCGGCCTCGTGCACCGCGACATCAAGCCGGGGAACCTGCTCATCACACCCGACGGACGGGTGAAGATCACCGACTTCGGCATCGCCCGCATCGCCGATCAGGTACCGCTCACGGCCACCGGTCAGGTGATGGGAACCGTGCAGTACCTGTCGCCGGAGCAGGCGTCGGGCCATGCGGCATCCCCCGCGACCGACATCTACTCGCTGGGCATCGTCGCCTACGAGTGCCTCGCCGGCAAGCGTCCCTTCACCGGGGAGTCGCAGGTGGCGATCGCGATGGCGCAGATCAACGACACCCCGCCGCCGCTGGCCGCCACCATCGCCGAACCGGTGCGCAACTTCGTGATGAGCATGATCGCGAAGAAGCCCGAGGACCGTCCCGCGACCGCTTCGGCGGTCGCCCGCGCGGCGACCGCACTCCGTCGCGGCGATGTCGCCGGCGCGGCGGCCATCGTCCCGGCGATCGCCGGCGGCATGGCCATGGACGAGGCGACCAAGCTCCTCACGCCGGGCGTCGCGACCCAGGAGGCCACACGTCTTCTGCCGACGGCGGGAGCGGTGGGCGCCGTCGCGGCCGCCGACGCCGCGGACGAGCCGCAGAAGAAGAAGCGCAGCCCGTGGACGTGGCCGCTGGTCGCGCTCATCGCGCTGCTGCTCATCGTGCTGGGCGGCACGCTGTTCGCCCTCTTCGCGAATCAGGGCGCGCAGCCCGCTCCGACGTCGAGCGCGCCATCGCAGACACCCAGCCGCTCCGCGACGCCCCCGTCACCCTCGGCGAGTCCCACGACGGTGGCCATCGACAGCCTTGGACTGATCGGGCAGACGTGTGACGCCGCAAAGGCCATCGCTGAGAAGGCCGGTTTCACCAACGTCTCCTGCGAGCGGGGATCCGCGGCAACGACGCAGGACGAGGTCGGCAAGGTGTACCAGACCAACCCGACCACGGGCAACGTCAAGCTCAGCAGCCCGGTGACGCTGACCTTCTACGACGAGATGAGCCCGATCGGAACGCCGAACGCGCCGACGGTGACGAACGACCCGAAGGGGTCGCAGACCTTCACCGTGACGTGGGATGCGTTCAGCGGATGCCCGGCCGGGTCCTCGGTGACCGCGTACAACTTCACCGTGATCAACGGCACCTTCAACGCCAACAACAGCACGACCTACCAGTCGCCCACCGCTCCGCGGAGCCTTCAGGTGACGGCGGACAAGAACGTGCAGCCGGGCTCGTTGATCCTCGTGAAGTACAGCGCGCAGTGCGGCGATCGCACGAGCCCGGACTCGCAGGAGGGTCAGGCTCCGATCCCGACGACGACGACGCCCACGGGCACGCCGGCTCCCTGAGCGGCGTCGCGCCCCCGGGGTGGGGGGCGCGGACTGACGGGGTCCAGGGGTCGCACAGGAGGGTTCTATTAGGCTGGCTATGAGTCAGCCCAGGGGAGAGAAGTGTCTGCAGATCCGCGTGTGCTGTCCGAGCGGTATCGGGTCGATGAACTCATCGGCCGCGGAGGCATGGCCAGCGTGTATCGCGGGCAGGACCTGACCCTCGGGCGTCAGGTGGCCATCAAGATCCTCAAGCGGGAGCTCGCCGAAGACAGCGCGTTCCGCACTCGGTTCCGGCTCGAGGCGCAGTCGGCATCGAGGATGTCGCACCCCGCGATCGTCCGCGTCTACGACGCCGGTGAAGATGCCGAGACCGACCCGGACGGCTCGACGCATCCCGTGCCGTACATCGTGATGGAACTCGTGGAGGGCACCCTTCTCAAGGATGTCGTCAGCGATGGCGGCGTGCCCGTCGGCGACGCGATCCGCTACGTCGACGGCATCCTCGAAGCACTCGAGTACTCCCATCGCGCCGGCGTCGTCCACCGCGACATCAAGCCCGGAAACGTCATGATCACCGCCGGCGGCCAGGTGAAGGTGATGGACTTCGGCATCGCGCGCGCCGTGTCCGACTCTTCCTCCACCGTCGCCGAGACCACCGCGATCATCGGCACCGCGGCCTACCTGTCGCCGGAGCAGGCCAAGGGCGAGCCGGTCGATGCGCGCGCCGACCTCTACTCCGCCGGCATCGTGCTGTACGAGCTGCTCACCGGTCGCCAGCCCTTCCGCGGCGAGTCACCGGTCGCCGTCGCCTACCAGCACGTGAGCGAGACGCCCCTGCCGCCGTCCGAACTGGTCGATGCGATCCCGCGCTCGATCGACGCCGTGGCGCTGCGCGCTCTCGCCAAGGACCCGTTCCAGCGATACCAGGATGCGGCGTCGTTCCGCCAGGCGCTCGACGCCACCGTGGACGGTCACGCCCCCACGAAGAAGCAGGTCGGCGCCCTGGCGAGCGAGCTGTACGGTGCGAATCCGCGACAGGCTGCCGAGACGGCCCGGTCACTGCGACAGCTCACCGCCGACACCACGATGCGACGGACGCAGGCCGGACCCCCGGCCGCCTGGATCTGGGCCGGCGTCGCGCTGCTCGCCGTCGTGCTGATCTCCGTGCTGATCTGGGTGATCACGATACGTCCCGGCAGCGCGGTTCCCCAGAACTCGCGCGTCGTCGAGGACGTCGTCGACATGTCGTGGGACCGCGCCAGCGAGAAGCTGTCGGGGCAGGATCTCGAGGCGAAGCGCGTGGACCAGAGCGACGACGGGATCGTGGCCGGCAACGTCATCCGCACCGATCCCGCCGCGGGCACGATCGTCGCGCCCGGCCAGACGATCACGGTCTACGTCTCCACGGGACAGCAGACCAGCGCCATGCCCGATATCGCCGGAAAGTCCTCGACAGATGCCGAAGCGGCTCTGAAGGCCGTCGGATTGCAGCTCGGCGCCGTGACGACGCGCAGCGATCCCGACCTCGCGCAGGGCATCGTGATCTCCGCCGACCAGACCGCCGGCACGCAGATCCCGGTCGGAACGCGCGTGAACCTCACGGTCGCCAGCGGCAAGGTCGCTCTGGTGAATCTCGTCGGCTACACCGTCGACGCGGCGACCCGCGACCTCACCTCCGATGACCTCAAGCTCACCGCGAGCGTCGTCGAAGACCCGTCGTGCCCCGCCGTGGGATCGACACCGATCGTCGCCGGGCAGTCACTGCCCCCGGGCGACGTGCCGATCCACTCCACGGTCGAGCTCCGCGTCTGCACCGGAAAGTAGTCCGCGGAGGGGCCGCAGCTCACGGCCCCGCGCCTCGGCGCCGGTGACTCCGAGGCGCTCGAGCCATGCGCCCAGCAGCAGATGGCCCCCCTCGGTGAGCACCGACTCGGGATGAAACTGCACCCCCCAGAGCGGCAGGTCACGGTGGGCGAGTCCCATGATGACTCCGGACGACGTCTGCGCTGTCACCTGGAGTTCGGCGGGTAGGGAGTCCGGAACAACGGCGAGGGAGTGGTATCGCGTCGCGGGGAAGGGTGAGGGCAGTCCCGTGAAGGGGAACGCGCCGTCGTGCCACACCTGCGACGTCGTGCCGTGGCGCAGTCGGGGGGCTTCGGCGACCGTCGCGCCGAACGCCGCCGCGAGCACCTGGTGGCCCAAGCACACCCCGAGCAGAGGGATCCCCTGACCCCCCGCCGCGCGCACGATGTCGATCGACGCCCCGGCATCCGCGGGGGCGCCGGGCCCCGGCGAGATCAGCACTCCGGCATACGGCGCGATCAACGCACTCGCGTCGTCGACGGCATCCGCTTCGACCATGTCGGTCGTTGCACCCAGCTCCTGCAGATAGCCGGTGAGCGTGTGGACGAAGCTGTCGTGGTTGTCGACGACGAGGACGCGACGCCCGTCAGCCGCCGACCGTGGCATCCTGCGGATTGATGAACTGGCCGACCCACGGGAACACGTACCAGAACAGCCCGTAGAGCACCGCGGCGAGCAGGACCAGCAGAATCACGATGCGCACCCAGGCCGGGCCGGGCAGAACGCGCCAGAGGGCGGCATACATCAGGCGGACACTCCCTGGGTCAGCGACGCGGGTGGTCCCGCCGAGGTCGGAGTGAAGCTCTCGAACACGGCGTATGCGATGATGCGCTCGAGCATGTTGAGCTTCGGGGCACAGCTGGTCAGGGTGAGGTAACGGCCGTGGCCGCCATGCCCACCTGCTGCGGAACGGGCAGCAAGACCTCGACCTGCGTCGCCTGAACGTACTCGAGAGTACGGAAGCGATAGGTGTACCAGCCGTCCGGGGTCTGGATGACGATGGCGTCGCCGATCACGAGCTTGTCGATCGGGTCGAAGGGTGCGCCCGAGGTCCACCGATGGGCGGCGTACACGGTGTTGCCGACCTCTCCGGGCATGGCGGTGTCGGTGTAGTGACCGATCTCGCCCGCGTCGAGGATGTCGTGACGGCCGGTGCCCGCGGCCACGGTGAACTGCCAGTTCGGCCCGAAACGCGGGATGAACATGACCCCGAACTGCTGACCGTAGTCCTTCTGGGCCATTACCGGAACGACAGGTGCGGCGGCCTCCGGAGATGAACTCGCGCTCGGAGATGGAGACGGAGTGTCGGATGCCGTCGGGCTCTGCGATGCCTGCTGCAGCCAGCTCTGCGACAGCGCACTGGCCTCGGTGTGCTTCTGAGACCCGATGATCCAGTCACCGATCCACATCTGCCAGGCGACGTAGAGCAGTGCGACGACGCCGGCCGTGATCAGCAGCTCGCCGAGCACGCCGAGGAAAGAGGCTCGTCGCCGCGGCTTCACCGGCTTGACCGGGCGCGCCGCCGGGGACGTGCCCTCCGGCTCCTGCGAGTTCGTCTGCGCCGGGATCGTCGGCCCGGACCCCTCCGACTGCGCGGCAAGACGCCGCGCACGTCGAGACGTGTGCTCGAGGGGGTCGATGCCCTCGGCTGCGTTGTCGCCGGTGCCGTCCTTCACGCTGTGATTGTCGCACAGCGTGGCTGGGGGAGACCTGCCAGGTAGAATCTTGGCCATGGCGCGTTCAGGAAAGCACGACGAGCAGGTCGCGGAGTACGGCGAAGGCGAGTCCGCACCCAACCCGGTGTGGTTCAAGCCCATCATGCTCGGGCTCATGATCCTGGGGCTGCTGTGGGTGATCGTGTTCTACCTGAGCAACCAGGCGCTGCCGATTCCCGGCATCGCCGGATGGAACCTCGTCATCGGCTTCGGGATCGCCTTCATCGGGTTCCTGATGACGACGCGCTGGCGCTGACCGCCACCCCTCGGCCTCTCCACAGGTGTCAGTGCCTGTGAGTTACACGGGTGTAATTCATCCCCATCTGTGGATGAACCTGTGGATAACTCTCAGGCATAGAGGAACAGCGGCACGCTCAGCAGGCCGATGAGTCCGACGCCCACTGCGATCAGCAACCAGATCTGCAGGGCGCGCTGGCGGATCTTCCGCGTCCGGGCGAAGATCACGCCGATCAGGGCGCCCACCAGGCCGCCGCCGATGTGCGCCTGCCACGCGATGCCCGATCCGGGCAGGAACGTGATCACGAGGTTGATCCCGAGAAGCACGGCGATCGCGGTGACGTTGGCGCCGAGGTGACGACCGATGACGAACATCGCGCCCAGAAGACCCCAGACCGCACCGGAAGCGCCGACCACCCATGTCGTCGGCGCGACGAAGGCGCCCAGCACGGACCCACCCAACGCGCTCAGGAGGTAGAGCGCCAAGAAACGCCATCGCCCGAGCAGCGGTTCGAGACTGCGTCCCAGCGCCCACAGCGCCAGCATGTTGAAGGCGATGTGGAAAGGGCTCGCGTGCACGAGCGTCACGGTCAACAATCGCCAAGGCTGCGTGTAGGCCAGCCACGGTGCGAACGCGAAAAGACTCTGAACCAGCGGGCCGATGCCCGGGATCAGTCCGATCAGGTAGAACACGGTGGTGACGATGACCAACGTGTACGTCACGACCGGTTTGCCGTCGATGCCGGACGGACGCCGTCGCGGCATCCGCGTGACATTCGCCTTGGCGGCCTGGCGCTGCTCGGCGAGGCACTCCGGACAGATCACGCCCACCGGCAGCGGCGTCTGGCACTCTCCGCAGATCGTGCGCAGACACCGCTGGCAGAGCACGAAGCTCTGGCGGTCAGGATGCCGGTAGCAGAAGTTGTCCGGATTGGTGCGGATGTCGGAGTCGGTCACGCGGGCCGGTTCCGCTCTCTTCAGGCGGGGACGACGTCGATCGAGCTGATCACGACGGGCTCGATCGGGCGGTCGCCCGCGGCGGTGGGAACGGCCGAGATCGCGTCGACGACGGCACGTGAGGCGTCGTCGGCGACCTCGCCGAAGATCGTGTGCTTGCCGTTGAGCCACGGCGTCGGATCGGTCGTGATGAAGAACTGCGAGCCGTTGGTGCCCTCGGCCTTGCCCGTGATGGCGTTGCGGCGCAGTCCGGCGTTGGCCATCGCGAGCAGGTAGGGCGCACCGAAGGTGAGCTCGGGGTGGATCTCGTCGTTGAAGTTGTAGCCCGGGCCCCCGACGCCCTGACCGAGCGGGTCGCCGCCCTGGATCATGAAGTTCGGGATGATGCGGTGGAAGATGACGTCCTTGTACAGCGGACCCTCGCCGGGTTTGCCGGTCGCCGGGTGCGTCCAGGCCTGCGAGCCGTCGGCCAGACCCGTGAAGTTCTGCACGGTGCGCGGTGCGTGGTCTCCGAAGAGGTTGACGACGATGTCGCCGTGGTTGGTGTGGATGGTCGCGACGGCGGTGTGGATCGGCATGCCTAGCATTCTCTCACCTGTCAACCCCTCGCGAGGCCCGGGAGGTCTGGCAAGATGGGATGAAACCCAGCCGGAACCCAGGGAGGGCACCGTGAGCCTCAGCCGCAAGCGCAAGAAGGAACTCCGCAAGCTCCAGCACCAGGCGAACACGCTGTGGGAGTCGCAGCAGGTCCTGATCGGACAGGCGGGCGAGGTCGCCCGCGAAGCCGGCCGCCAGCTCGGCAACTACAACCGCGAGCAGGTCGTGCCGACCGTGCAGCACACCTACGAGAAGTACGCCGCCCCCTATGTCGAGCAGGGCGTCGCGACCTCCAAGAAGGTCTACAACGACAAGGTCGTCCCGACGGCGGGTGCCCTGATCGGTTCGGCGCTCTCGGTGTGGGATGCCGCGAACGAGAAGCGCCAGGATCTGGCCGCCGGTCGCGGTTTCGGATCGATCGACCTCGCCGCCCTGCAGAAGAAGGCCGACAAGTACGGCAAGAAGGCGACGAAGCAGCTGAGCGTCCCCGCTGCGAAGAAGGGGATCGGCGCCGGGGGCGTCATCGCGATCCTCCTCGGCATCGCGGCGGCGGCCGGCGTGGTCTACGCGGCGTGGCAGACCCTTCGCGCGGACGACGAGTTGTGGGTGGCGGACGACCCGCTGCGCGCCCCGGATGCCTGATCCCCTCGACCGCGTCCGAGATGCGGCCGCCGCGCGCGACCTGGCCATCGAGCTTCGTGAGCGGCCCGCGGCATCCAGCCTTGCGGAGGCGGCCGGCCTGCTCGGTCTGCAGCCTGCTGACATCGTCAAGACACTCGTCGTCAAGAAGTCCGACGACACGTATCTGTTCGCGTTGATCCCGGGAGATCTGGCGATCTCCTGGCCGAAGCTGCGCGCGCTGGTCGGGGTGAACAAGCTGAGACTCCCCGAGCCGGAGCTCGCTCTGGCCGCGACCGGCTACGAGCGGGGAACCATCGTGCCGATCGGCAGCACGAACGACTGGCCGGTGTACGCGGACGCGTCGATCGTGGGCAGACGTATCGCGATGGGTGCCGGGGCTCACGGCTACAGCC
Organism: Microbacterium sp. B24; assembly: GCF_000333415.1. NCBI lineage: Bacteria > Bacillati > Actinomycetota > Actinomycetes > Micrococcales > Microbacteriaceae > Microbacterium > Microbacterium sp. B24. The sequence goes on from NZ_BADB01000386.1 coordinate 73,186, forward strand.
TGTTCGTCGACGCCGACGACCTCATCCGTGCATACGATGCGACGGTCGCCGACATCTCGCAGCCGGCGGCGTCCTGAGCGCATCGCGCTGCGCGCTCAGACCGCGCCGGTGACGGCCACCCCGGCCATCCCGAGCGCGATGTCGACGAGCTTCACCCGTTGCGGCGGCAGCGCCGTGAGGCCGAACCACTCCGCCCGATCGGTCGATCCGTTCTTCTCGTGGCGCAGCTGACCTCCCGTCACCTGCGCGCGGTACACGATGCGCAGCGTGTGCAGGGGCTCGGTGTCGGCGGCGAAGACCCGGCGGTTCGCCGGGATCACGCGGGAGTGGATGCCGAGGAGCGTGCCGATCCGCACGCGGTACCCGGTCTCCTCCCACACCTCTCGGCGCGCGGCATCCACGGGATCCTCGCCCTCTTCCAGGCCGCCGCCGGGCATGGTCCAAGCTCCGCGGCGCCCCTGGTGCCAGTGGGCGAGCAGCACGCGGTCGGACTCGTCGACGACGACGGCGTAGGCGGCGACCCGCAAGTCCATGCCGAGAGCCTAGCGGTCGCGATCGGCAGATCCGAGGGTCAGACCGAAGCCGTGCGCAGCTCGCGTTCACGCAGCGCGCGTTCGACGGATTCGACATCGCGGACGGCTCCGCGATCGGCCGAGGTCGCCATCGCCGCGTATGCCCGCAGCGCCAGCGACACCGGTCGCTGACGATCGCGCGGCGCGTATCCGCCCTCGTCCAGCAGTCGGGCGCGACGTCGCTCGAGCTGGTCGTCGTCCACACGCAGGCTCATCGACCGCGACGGGATGTCGATGTCGACGATGTCACCGTCTTCGACGAGGGCGATGATCCCGCCGCTGGCTGCTTCCGGCGAGACGTGACCGATGGACAGACCCGACGTGCCGCCCGAGAAACGACCGTCGGTCACCAGGGCGCACACCTTGCCCAGGCCCCGGCCCTTGAGGAACGAGGTGGGATGCAGCATCTCCTGCATACCCGGGCCGCCCTTGGGACCCTCGTACCGGATCACGACGACGTCACCCGGCTGCACCTTCTTGCCGAGGATCTTCGCCACCGCCTCCTCTTGCGACTCGCAGACCACCGCAGGACCCGAGAACACCAGGATCGAGGGGTCCACGCCCGCGGTCTTGACCACGGCGCCGTCCACCGCGAGGTTGCCGCGCAGCACCGCGAGACCACCGTCGGCGGAGTAGGCGTGCGCGACGGAGCGGATGCAGCCGTTCTCGGCATCCTCGTCCAGGGTCGCCCAGCGCTCCGACTGCGAGAACGCGCTCGAGGAGCGCACGCCTCCGGGTGCCGCGTGCCAGAGGTCGCGAGCGGTCTCGGAGGCCGTCCCGCCGCGCACGTCCCACTCGGCCAGCCACGCGTCGAGCGAGGGGGAGTGGATGGACGACACCTCGGTGTTCAGCAGCCCCGCGCGGTGCAGCTCGCCGAGAATGGTGGGGATGCCGCCGGCGCGGTGCACGTCCTCCATGTAGTACATGCGGCCGTAGGCCGGGTTGGGTGCGATCTTCGCGAGGCACGGCACGCGACGGGAGATGGCGTCGATCTCGTCGAGACCGAAGTCGATGCCGGCCTCGTGCGCCGCGGCCAGCAGGTGCAGGATCGTGTTCGTCGATCCGCCCATCGCGATGTCGAGCGCCATCGCGTTGGCGAAGGCCGCCGGGCTCGCGACGGCGCGCGGGAGCACCGACGCGTCGTCTTCGTCGTAGAAGGCGCGGGTGATCTGGACCGCGACCTCCCCGGCCTTCTCGTACAGTGCCCGGCGGGCGGTGTGGGTCGCCAGTACCGAGCCGTTGCCGGGGAGGGCGAGGCCGAGCGCCTCGACGAGACAGTTCATCGAGTTCGCTGTGAACATGCCCGAGCACGATCCGCACGTCGGGCAGGCGTTCTCCTCGATGCGCTGGATGTCGGCATCCGACACCGTGTCGTTCGCCGCCTCGGAGATCGCGTCGACCAGGTCGAGGGTGCGGACGGTCCCGTCGACCAGAGTCGCCCGGCCCGACTCCATCGGGCCGCCCGAGACGAAGACGGTCGGAATGTTGAGGCGGAGGGCCGCCATCAGCATTCCGGGCGTGATCTTGTCGCAGTTGGAGATGCACACGAGCGCGTCGGCCTGGTGCGCGTTGACCATGTATTCCACCGAGTCGGCGATCAGATCGCGTGAGGGCAGCGAGTACAGCATGCCACCGTGCCCCATGGCGATGCCGTCGTCGACGGCGATGGTGTTGAACTCGCGCGGGATGCCGCCGGCCGCGGTGATCGCGTCGGAGACGATGCGGCCCACCGGCTGCAGGTGCGTGTGGCCGGGGACGAACTCGGTGAAGCTGTTCGCGACGGCGATCATCGGCTTGCCGAAGTCGGCCGCGTTCACGCCAGCGGCGCGGAACAGGGCACGGGCGCCAGCAGCGTTGCGGCCGTGAGTGACGGTGCGAGAGCGCAGAGGGGTGGGCATGGTTCCACTCTGGATGCCGCGGCACGCGGTCGGAAGTCTGCGTTGCTCCTAGTAGTGGCAGTACTAGGTTTGTGGGGTGACTGACGAGAGCACCCGCGACGACGGCCGTCAGCGGCGGCAGGAGCTGGGCTCGTTCCTGCGACGCCAACGCGAGCGCCTGGAGCGGGCCGCCTACGGGCTGCCGCCGGCCGGCCGTGGTCGCGCCGTGGGCCTCCGACGTGAGGAGGTCTCGTACCTGTCGGGGGTGAGCGTCACCTGGTACACGTGGCTCGAGCAGGGGCGCGACATCCACCCCTCGCGCCAAGTCCTGGACGCCGTCGCGGCGGCGCTTCGCCTCACCGACGCCGAACACGATTACGTGCTGAGTCTCGTGGGCCTCGCGCCACGGCCGGCGGCCCGCGCCGATGCCGTGGATACGGCGCCCGCCGCCGTGCAGCGCTTTCTCGACGCCCTCGACGAGCATCCGGCCTATGCGCTCGCCCCCGACTGGGGGATCGCCGGGTGGAACAGCGCGTACGAGCGCCTGTACCCCGGCGTGGCCACGACCTCGTCGGAAGATCGCAATCTTTTGTGGCTGGTCTTCACCGACCCCTCGGTGCGCTCGCTGCTGGACGACTGGGACGACACGAGCCGACGATTCCTCGCCGAGTTCCGCGCCGAGGCCGGACCTCGTCTGGGAGATCCGCGCTACCGCGATCTGGTTGCGCGACTGATCGCGGCCAGCGACGACTTCCGCACCCGGTGGAATGAGCACGGCGTAGGGGGCTTCGTCTCGCGCGAGCGCGTGTTCCGCCATCCCGAACGGGGGCGGCTGGTGTTCGAGCACCACCAGCTGCGACCGTCGGATCACACCGACGTGCAACTCGTGGTCTACGTCGCGGATGCCGAGACCCGACGGCGCTTCGCGCGCACGACGGATTGAGGCTGCGCCGCCGCTCAGGCGAGCTTCGCGACGATCGCGGCGATGCGTCGCGTGCGGGTCTCATCCGTCTTGGCCGAGACGACGTTCGTGACGTGCGCCTTGCGCGCGCTGGGAGCGAGCGCGTCGAAGCGCGCGCGGATCCCGGCATCGTCCAAGGCGACGGCGAGATCGTCCGGGACCTCGACCGTCCGCGGTGCCGTGTCGAGCTCGAGGGTGACCTCGATCGCGTCACCGCCGGCGAGGCCGGTCGCCGCGCGCTTGTCGGACGAGAACGGGATGAGGTGGCGTCCACCCATCACCGCGAGCGTGCTCGGGTAGGTGAAGCCGTTCACGGTGACCGTGACCGCTGCACGGCTGCCGCCGCCGAGGGCCTCGACCACCTCTGGGGGAACCACGATGCCCGTGTTGTTTCCCTGCTGGAAGAGCGTCGTTTCGAACCGCATGCTGCGAGTATGTCAGCGTGCGAAGCCGAGGGGAGAAAAACTGTGGAGCCTAGGAGATTCGAACTCCTGACATCCTGCTTGCAAAGCAGGCGCTCTACCAACTGAGCTAAGGCCCCGGACGGGTAGTGGTGGGGCTACCAGGACTTGAACCTGGGACCTCTTCATTATCAGTGAAGCGCTCTAACCGCCTGAGCTATAGCCCCGTCCGGAGGCGGCGTTGCCGCCGTCAACCTCCAAGACTTTACCCGACGAGCGGGCAAACAAAAAATCGGTCAGTTGGACGTGAAGCCGACGAGCAGTCCGCCGGTCACCTTGACCATCAGGTTGTAGATCCCGGCGACGACGGCGCCCAGCACCGTGATCACGATCAGGTTCAGGATGGCCACCACGGAGGAGAACGCCATGACCTGCGCCAGGTTGATCACATCGCTCAACTTGAAGTTGTCGTCGAAGGCCTTGAAGAGGTCGTCGAGCTTGCCGATCAGTCCCGTCGTGCTGAGCACCGTGTAGATCAAAAAGCTCGCCACCACCGTGACGATCGCGACGGCCACCGCGGCGAGGAAGGACAGCTTCACGGCGGACCAGAAGTCCACGTACACGAGGCGCAGACGCACCTGCTTGGCGCTGGTCTTACTGGATGACTTCTTGGCGAGCTTGTCGGCTACCGTGCTCATGCGTCGGTGTCACTTCCTTCGGGGCGCGAAGCGGGGGAGTCTTCGGCGTCGGTGGTCTCGGCCGGGTCCTGCTCCGCTCGGAGCGCTCGCTCCGAGTTCCGTGCGATTGCGAGGATGCGATCGTCGTCGTCGGGACGGGCGAAGACCACTCCCATGGTGTCGCGACCCTTCGCAGGCACCTCGGCCACGGCAGAGCGTACCACCTTGCCGCTGGCAAGAACCACCAAGACCTCGTCGTCCTCACCGACGATCAGACCGCCGGCGAGATCGCCCCGGTCCTCGTTCAGCTTGGCGACCTTGATGCCCAGTCCGCCACGTCCCTGGAGGCGGTACTGGTCGACAGCGGTGCGCTTGGCGTACCCGCCTTCGGTCACGACGAAGACGTAGGCATCGTCCTTCGCGACGGATGCCGACAGCAGCGTGTCACCCTCACGGAACGACATCCCCTTCACACCCTCGGTCGAGCGGCCCATGGGACGCAGCGACTCGTCGGTCGCGGTGAAGCGCAGCGACATGCCCTGACGGGAGATGAGGAGGATGTCGTCGGTGTCGTCGACGAGCAGCGCGCTGACGACCTCGTCGCCGTCCTCCTCATCCTGCCCACGCAGGCGGATCGCGATGATGCCACCCTGACGATTGGTGTCGTACTCGCTGAGGAAGGTCTTCTTGATCTTGCCGTCGCGGGTCGCGAGCACGAGGTACTGGGCGACCTTGTAGTCGCGGATGTCCAGGATCTGCGCGATCTCCTCACCCGGCTGCAGTGCCAGCAGGTTCGCGACGTGCTGACCCTTCGCGTCGCGGCCGGCCTCGGGAACCTCGTACGCCTTCGACCGGTAGACGCGGCCCTTGGTGGTGAAGAAGAGCAGCCAGTGGTGCGTGGTCGTCACGAAGAAGTGCTCGACGACATCGTCGGCCCGCAGCTGGGCGCCCTTGACGCCCTTGCCGCCGCGATGCTGGGAACGATAGTTGTCGCTGCGCGTGCGCTTGATGTACCCGTCGCGGGTGACGGTGATGACCATCTCCTCTTCCGGGATGAGGTCTTCCATCGACATGTCGCCGTCGAAGCCGTGCAGGATGTGCGTGCGACGGTCGTCACCGAACTTGTCGACGATGCCGGTGAGCTCCTCGGCGATGATCGTCCGCTGGCGCGCCGGCGAGACGAGGATGTCGTTGAGATCGGCGATCTGCGCCTCGAGCTCCGTCGCCTCGTCGATGATCTTCTGCCGCTCCAGCGCGGCGAGGCGACGCAGCTGCATGGCCAGGATCGCGTCGGCCTGGATGTCGTCGATCTCCAGGAGCGCCTTGAGTCCTTCGCGGGCCTCCTCGACCGTCGGCGAGCGACGGATGAGCGCGATGACCTCGTCGAGCGCGTCGAGTGCCTTCAGGTACGCACGCAGGATGTGCATGCGCTCCTCGGCCTTGCGGAGTCGGAAGGCCGTGCGACGGACGATCACCTCGACCTGGTGCTCGATCCAGTACGTGATGAACCCGTCCAGGGCCAGCGTGCGCGGCACCCCGTCGACGATCGCCAGCATGTTGGCGCCGAAGTTCTCCTGCAGCTGGGTGTGCTTGTAGAGGTTGTTCAGCACGACCTTGGCGACGGCATCCCGCTTGAGGACGATGACGAGACGCTGACCCGTGCGATCGCTCGTCTCGTCACGGATGTCGGCGATGCCGGTGATGCGACCATCGCGCGCGAGATCGCGGATCTTCAGCGCGACGTTGTCGGGGTTGACCTGGTAGGGCAGCTCGGTGATCACGAGGCACGTACGGCCCTGGATCTCCTCGACGTTCACGACGGCGCGCATCGTGATCGAACCCCGACCGGTGCGCTGCGCCTCGCGGATGCCCTTGGTTCCGAGGATCTGCGCCCCGGTGGGGAAGTCCGGCCCGTGGATGCGGCTCATGAGCGCCTCGAGCAGCTCCTCGCGCGGCGCGTCCGGGTTCTCCAGCGCCCACAGCGCGCCCTCCGCGACCTCGCGGAGGTTGTGCGGCGGGATGTTAGTCGCCATGCCGACCGCGATGCCGACCGAGCCGTTGACCAGCAGGTTCGGGAAGCGCGACGGCAGCACCGTCGGCTCCTGCGTCTTGCCGTCGTAGTTCGCCTCGAAGTCGACGGTGTCCTCGTCGATGTCGCGCACCATCTCCATGGCGAGCGCGGCCATCTTCGTTTCGGTGTACCGCGGCGCGGCCGCACCCTGGTTGCCCGGGGATCCGAAGTTTCCCTGACCGTCGGCCAGCGGGTAGCGCAGCGACCACGGCTGCACGAGGCGCACGAGCGCGTCGTAGATCGCACTGTCACCGTGCGGGTGGTACTGACCCATCACCTCGCCGACGACGCGCGCGCACTTGTTGAAGCTCTTGTCAGGGCGGTAGCCCCCGTCGTACATGCCGTAGATGACACGGCGGTGCACGGGCTTCAGACCGTCACGGACGTCGGGCAGGGCGCGGCCGACGATGACGCTCATCGCGTAATCGAGATAGCTGCGCTGCATCTCGACTTGGAGGTCGACCTGGTCGATGTTGCCGTGGTTGTGGCCGGCGTTCGGGTCGGGGCGTTCTTCGTCAGTCATGTCTTCTCGTTCTCACGGGGGCCGGGGTGCGTGTGTCGCGTTTCGACTCGTCGCTGCGCTCCTCGCTCGACGAGTCGAAAGGCATCAGATGTCGAGGAAGCGGACGTCCTTGGCGTTGCGCTGGATGAAGCTGCGTCGCGACTCGACGTCCTCACCCATGAGCACCGAGAAGATCTCGTCCGCTGCGGCCGCGTCATCGATCGTCACCTGACGGAGTGTGCGGGTGTTGTGGTCCATGGTCGTCTCCCACAACTCCTTCGGGTTCATCTCTCCGAGACCCTTGTAGCGCTGGATGCCCGACTCCTTGGGAATGCGCTTGCCCCCGGCCAGACCGTCGGCAAGGAGCGCATCGCGCTCGCGGTCGCTGAACACGTACTCGTGCTCGGCATTGGTCCACTTCAGGCGATACAGCGGCGGCATGGCGAGATAGACGAAGCCGGCCTCGATGAGTCCGCGCATGTAGCGGAACAGCAGCGTCAGCAGCAGCGTCGTGATGTGCTGGCCGTCGACGTCGGCATCGGCCATCAGCACGATCTTGTGATACCGCGCCTTGGCGACGTCGAAGTCCTCGCCGATGCCGCAGCCGAACGCCGAGATGATCGCCTGGATCTCGTTGTTGCCGAGCGCACGGTCCAGTCGCGCCTTCTCGACATTGAGCACCTTGCCGCGCAGCGAGAGGATCGCCTGCGTCTCGGGGTCGCGACCGCGGACGGCCGAGCCGCCGGCCGAGTCGCCCTCGACGAGGAAGATCTCACTGATCGACGGGTCTTTGCTCGTGCAGTCCTTGAGCTTGTCGGGCATGGATGCCGACTCGAACACGCTCTTGCGGCGCGCGGTCTCGCGCGCCTTGCGTGCGGCCAGCCGTGCCGTGGCGGCATCGATGGCCTTCATGATGACGCGCTTCGCCTGGGCGGGGTTGCGGTCGAGCCAGTCGGTGAGCTGATCGCCGACGACCTTCTGCACGAACGCCTTCGCCTCGGTGTTGCCGAGCTTCGTCTTGGTCTGTCCCTCGAACTGCGGTTCCGACAGCTTCACGGAGATGACGGCGGTGAGGCCCTCGCGGATGTCCTCGCCCGTGAGGTTGTCGTCCTTCTCCTTGAGCAGGCCCTTCTCACGCGCGTACTTGTTGATGTACGTGGTCATCGCCGCGCGGAAGCCCTCTTCATGGGTGCCGCCCTCGTGCGTGTTGATCGTGTTCGCGAAGGTGAAGACGTTCTCGGTGTAGCTCGTGGTCCACTGCATGGCGAGCTCGAGCGAGATGTGGCGCTCCGTGTCCTCGGATTCGACCTCGATGATCTCGTCGTTGACGACCTCGGCCTTGCGGATCTTGTTGAGGTACTCGACGTAGTCCACCAGTCCGCGCTCGTAGTGGAAGTCGTCGAAGGGCTGCTTCTCGACGGCCTGGCCGTCCTCACCGTCGACGAGGTAGGCCGACGAGGGACGCAGATCACTCAGCGTGATGCGCAGCCCCTTGTTGAGGAACGCCGTCTGCTGGAAGCGCGTGCGCAGGGTGTCGTAGTCGAAGTCGATCGTCTCGAAGATCGACGCGTCCGGCCAGAACGTGATGGTCGTGCCGGTCTCCTCGGTCGCCTCGTCCTGGCTCAGCGGGGCCTGCGGCACACCGCCGTCGCGGAACGACTGCCGCCACACGTGTCCCTGCCGACGTACTTCGACATCCAGCCGGGTCGACAGCGCATTGACCACCGACGAGCCGACGCCGTGCAGTCCACCGGAGACCGCATACCCGCCGCCGCCGAACTTGCCGCCGGCGTGGAGCACGGTCAGCACGACCTCCACGGTCGACTTGCCCTCGGTCTTGTGCATGTCGACCGGAATGCCACGACCGTTGTCGACCACGCGGATCGCGCCGTCTTCGAGGATCGTGACCGTGATGGTGTCGCAGTAGCCGGCGAGTGCCTCGTCGACGGAGTTGTCGACGATCTCGTACACGAGGTGGTGGAGGCCGCGCTCACCGGTCGAGCCGATGTACATGCCGGGGCGCTTGCGTACCGCCTCGAGGCCTTCGAGCACCTGGATGGCGTCGGCCCCGTAATCGTTCTCGACCTTCTGTGACTGCTTCGGAGGAAGTTCCTGAGGAACGCTGTCGGGGGTATCGGACGTCATAGGTTTCGAGCGCTCCTGGATGGTCGATCAGAGACGTCTCATTCTACCCCCACACGACCCTCGAAAGCCCGGAGAAGGCCCCTGTGGCGCCCTGAAATCGTTCTAGATGCCCTCGGACCCTCTTCAGCCGTAGGTATCGCGAGGACCCCGCCCTGGAACGGCTCTGGGGCCCCATTTCCATGAGGGGACGTCCGGTCCCACGAATCGGACATTCTGCACCCCGGCATCCGGGAAGCGCCGCATCAGCTGCGTCACGATCTCCGCGCGCATCAGCTGCAGGTTCTTCGCCCACGCCGTCGAGTCGCACTGCACGGTCAGAAGTCCGTCGGCGAGGGCGACGGGGTGCGCGTGGCGGGCCGTCTCCTCACCGGCGACATCCGTCCACTGCAGGACGAGGTCCTCACGCGCCAGCTGCGCGTCCCAGCCCGACTGGCGTGTGAGGTCCGAGAGCACGTCGGCGACCCCCTTGGGATCGCGGCCGGGAGCGAACGGCTGTTTGTCATCGTCGTCGACAGAGCGCTTCTTGCGCCGGCGTGCCGTGCGCGCAGACGGCTCCAGGCCGCGCAGGCGCAGATACGTGCCGATCGTCTCCGGGATCTCGTCACTCATCGTCGACCTTCGCATCCTCGTCCGCGTCGGCGGCCACGATCGTTCCCGCGACCACGCGCACCGTCCGCGCGCGCAGTGCGGCAGGCACATCCTCCTCGACGGCGGCCGTGACGACCACCTGCTCGTAGCCCTCGACGAGTGCCGCCAGACGCGAACGGCGATCGGCGTCGAGCTCGGCGAAGACATCGTCGAGGATGAGCACCGGATCGCCCAGCTGCGACTGCGCACGCAGAAGCTCTGCCGACGCGAGACGCAGGGCGAGGGCGACCGACCAGGATTCACCGTGCGATGCGTAGCCCTTCACCGGCAGGCCGCGCACCCGCAGCAGGAGATCATCGCGATGTGGACCGACCAACGTCAGCCCTCGTTCCAGCTCCGACGCGCGCACCGCGACGAGCTGCTCGCGGAAGATGCGCTGGATGTCCCCGGCACCCAGCCCCCTCACAGTCGCCGGCGAGCCGTCGACGGCCGCGATGTCGTCATCGTCGGGGTCGAGGCCGCCGATGGAGAGCATCCACTCCATCTCGGGCCGATGGTCGGCGCCGGCGATCGCGGTGTAGGCCCGCGCGACCGGCCCGGCGAGATCGTCGACGAGGGCGAGTCGCGCGCGGATCACGTCGGTGCCGAGCTGGACGAGCTTGTCGTCCCAGACGTCCAAGGTCGACAGTGCGTCCCCACGCACGCCACGCGCACGCGCCGACTTCAGCAGAGCAGTGCGCTGCTTGAGGACACGGTCGTAGTCGGAGAGCACTCCCGCCATCCGCGGCGCGCGCTGGATGAGGAGCTGGTCGGCGAAGCGGCGGCGCGCGGAGGGATCGGACCGGACGATCTGCAGATCTTCCGGCGCGAACAGGACGACCTGGGCGTAGCGCGGAAGCTCCGACGTCTTCACCGGTGAGCCGTTGACCCGCGCCTTGTTGCTGCCCGTCCGGTTCACCTGTGCCTCGAGCATCACGCGCCGATCACCGTACGCGAGACGCATGCGCACGATGGCGGCATCAGCGCCGTCGCGCACCATCGGAGCGTCCTGCGACACGCGATGCGACCCGAGGGTGGCGAAGAAGCCGATGGCTTCGGCGAGGTTCGTCTTGCCCTGGCCGTTGCGGCCGACGAAGACGTTGGCGCCGGCATCCAGCGTGACGTCGGCGGCCGCATAGTTGCGGAAGTCGACGAGGCTGAGCTGCTCCACGATCACCGACCCAGCCTATTCGGCGGTGCCGACTCCCGACGGTGCGCCGGGAGAGCGCAGAAGACGTCAGCGCAGCAGCAGGTTGGGCTGCAACAGGTACTTGAAGCTCTCGGGCGTCCCCGACGTCTGCGGCGTGATCAGCACGGGGCTGAGCTTGTTGGCGTTGTCGCTGGAGGTGAAGGTGATCCGCGCGAACTCGCTCTTGACGGCGCCGAGGGCCTCGAGGAGGTACTGCGGGTTCAGTCCCAGCGTCACGTCCTCGCCGGTGAGGGTCGCATCGACCGACTCGGTCGCCCGGGCCTGCTCGGTGCCCGAGGCATCCATCGAGACGCCGTCCGCGGTGAACGTGAATCGCAGCGGCGCGGAGCGGTCGAGAACGAGGGCGACGCGACGGACCGCTTCGGCCAGCTCCGCCGTGTTGACGACGGCGTAGTGATCGGTCTGCTCGGGGAAGAGGCGACGCACCGGAGGGAAGTTTCCCTTGATCAGCAGCGAGGTCACCGTCTTGTTGCCCGCGGTGAAGGCGATGATCTCGCGATCGCCGGATCCGGAGAACGAGATCTGGATGTCGCCGGAGTGCGCGAAGGTCTTTCCGACCTCGGTGAGCGTACGCGCGGGCACGAGTGCGGTCGTCGACTCGTCGCTGGCGACACCCCCGCCATCGAACTTCACGTCGCGCAGGGCCACACGGTAGCGATCTGTCGCGACGAGGCTGAGCTCGGTGCCCGCCACCTCCAGCTGGACACCGGTGAGCACGGGGGTGACGTCGTCACGGGAGGCAGCGAAGGCCACCTGGGCGATCGCGGTGGCGAAGTCCTCCGCGGGCACGAGTCCCGACTCGCCCGAGACCTCGGGGATCGCGGGGTATTCCTGCACCGGCATCGACGCGAGGGTGAAGCGTGCGGACCCGCAGGTGAGCAGGATGCCGTCGTCCTCGCCGACCTCGATCTGGATGGGCGCGTTGGGCAGTCGGCTCGCGATCTCGGACAGCAGCCGTCCGTGGACGAGGATGGTGCCCGGATCGTCGACCGTCGCCTCGATCGTCGTGCGTGCCGACGCCTCGTAGTCGAAGGCCGCGAGCGACAAGCCGTCCTCGGATGCCTCGATCAGCACACCCGCCAGGATCGGCTGCGGGTTGCGCTGCGGCAGGAGCTTGACGACGAACGACACGGCCTCGCTGAACACATCGCGATTCACGTGGAACTTCACTGGCGCTCCCTTGACGTCGAGTAGGGCCCTCCCATGCTAGTGCCACGATCCGAACGGATTGACCCGGCATCCTTTCGCCGTCCCTCAGCCCTCGACACCGTGAGGTGATCGAATCGGATTCCTTGATGAAGTTCTCTGTCATGGTGTTAACGGCTGTGGAAACTGTGGAGAACTCGACCGATCCCTGTCGCGACAGGGAAACCACACGCGTGTAACTTGTGGGCACCCTGCGGAGAGTCGGTGGGCGAGGTCGACGATGTCGGCCCCGTCGTCCGATCGTCATCCACAGCCCACCGTCATCGACTCACAAGACTCCACGGGGATGCCGAGTTATCCACAGCCTGTCCACACTGTGCAGAACGCGTATATTGGCGCCGCCTGTGTGAGGCTGTCAAGCACGATCTGCGCGAAAAGACCCCCGGTGACGACACCGAGGGTTTTTGAGGCCCCGACGGGGCGGCTGCTCAACGTCCGACGCGGCCGAGCTGCGTCGTGATCTCGGAGACCTGGTTGTAGATGGAGCGCCGTTCCTTCATCAGCTCGCTGATCTTCTTGTACGCGTACATCACCGTGGTGTGATCTCGGTTGCCGAACAGCTGGCCGATCTTCGGGAGGGAAAGGCTCGTGCGCTCCCGGCACAGGTACATGGCGATCTGACGTGCGGTCGCGATGGACTGGGACCGACTCGACCCGTACAGGTCGTCCACCGACAGTCGGAAGTACTGGGCGGTGGCCGTGATGATGTCGGTCGGTGAGATGACGTTCGCGTCGTCGGTGTCGACGATGTCGCGCAAGACCGTCTGGGCGAGCGAGATGTCCAGCGTCGAGCGGTTCAAGCTCGCGAAGGCGGACACACGGATCAGTGCGCCCTCCAGTTCGCGGATGTTGCTCGACACCTTGGTGGCGATGTACTCGAGGACGTCGTCGGGAACGAGGAGGCGCTCGGACTGCGCTTTCTTGCGCAGGATCGCGATGCGGGTCTCGAGGTCCGGGGCCTGGACGTCGGTGATGAGGCCCCACTCGAAGCGGCTGCGCATGCGGTCTTCGAAGCCGGTGAGGTGGCGCGGTGGCACATCGCTGGTGATGACGACCTGCTTGTCGTGATCGTGGAGCGTGTTGAAGGTGTGGAAGAACGCCTCCTGCGTCTCTGCTTTTCCCTGAAGGAATTGGATGTCGTCGATCAGCAGGATGTCGACATCGCGGTAGCGAGCCTGGAACGCGGAGCCGCGGTTGTTGGCGATGGAGTTGATGAAGTCGTTGGTGAACTCTTCGCTGGAGACGTATCGCACGCGGATGCCGGTGTAGAGACTGAGCGCGTAGTCGCCGATCGCGTGCAGGAGGTGGGTCTTGCCCAGCCCCGAGTCACCGTAGATGAAGAGGGGGTTGTAGGCCTTCGCGGGCGCTTCGGCGACGGCGACGGCCGCCGCGTGTGCGAAGCGGTTGGACTGACCGATCACGAAGTTGTCGAAGCTGTACTTCGGATTCAGGCGTGTGTCATTGCGGGAGGGTGACGCCGCCGTCTCCGCGTAGTCTTCGGCGGCCGGCCGGGCGATCGGGACCGGCGCGGATGCGGATTGCACGGGAACCGGAACCGTCAGATGCGCGTCGGCGAGCTCGGGGTTCACCACCACACGGAACGACGATGCCGCCGGCTCGGCGTCGACGCGGGCCAGAGCCTCCATGATGGGTGCCCGCAGACGCTTGTTGAGCTGAGCCGCGGTGAGGTCGTTGGGCACATCGAGGTACAACGTGCCGCTCATGACGCCCTGGGCGACGGCGAGATTGATGAAGCCCTGCAACTGCGGAGTGACGCGCTCGTCTCCGGAGAGCTCTTCCAGCACGGCGGTCCAGACGGGGACATCTGGAATTTCGTGCTGTGACATGTCCCCTCCGGGGGTGGGATCGGTGCGGGGCAGGGCGACATCGACGATGATCGAACCTGTGGATAACTACCGCAGTCACGGTAGTCAGCGACCCCGCGAAGAGCAAAATCCACTGTAGATCCGCCCCGCGTGTCTTCACCACACGCTATCCACAGTCGGTGGATAATGACCCGTCCGGGTGCTTCGGTTTGAGTTCTTGTGGTTCTCGACGTAGCCTTAGTCGGTTGACTTATGCCCTGGGGCGCCTTCGGACGCTCCTGGACAGTCCCTGTACCCCGTGTCCCCGGTCTAGAGCGTTCGGGTGACCGCCGATCCGGAGTGATCCTCATGAGCAAGCGCACGTTCCAGCCCAACAACCGCCGCCGCGCCAAGAAGCACGGCTTCCGTGCCCGCATGCGCACGCGTGCCGGCCGTTCGATCCTGTCGGCGCGCCGCGCCAAGGGTCGCACCGAGCTGTCCGCCTGATCCGACGAAAGTGCTGGCGCGCGGGAACCGCATCACCCGCGGGGCGGAGTACAAGACCGTCGTCCGCAGGGGTGTCCGCTGTGCCGCGCCGCACACCGTGACGTACGTCACGACCTCGACGGAGCAACGGCCACCGCGTTTCGGCTTCATCGTCAGCAAGCAGGTGGGCGGTGCGGTCGTTCGCAACACCGTTCGTCGACGCCTGAAGGCCGTCTGCGCGCAGGCCATCGACGATGTCCGCCCGGGAGCGGACATCGTCATCCGCGCGCTGCCGAGCGCTGCCTCCGCCGACTTCGCGCAGCTGCGCGACGAGGTCACGAGATGTCTGACGCGACGGGCCGCCGCGTGAGTACGACCACACTCCCCTCCTACTCTCTCGGCACGGGCCACCTCACGGCATCCGGCGTGCTCTCGTCCATCCCTCTCCTGCCGCGCAACGCCGGGCTTCTCGTGCTCCACGGCTATCGCGCGACGATCTCGCATCTGTACGGCGACGTCTGCAAGTACTATCCGTCGTGCTCTGCCTACGCGGTCGGAGCGGTTCAGCAGCATGGCCTCGTCAAGGGATCAGCGCTCACCGCTGCCCGCCTTGCGCGCTGTCACCCCTGGGCGCGTGGTGGAATCGATGATGTGCCCTTGCACGAGAACTTTCGACACGAGCTGACCCGGTTCGGTTTCGTCGTGCCATCCACAGGTGAGGCGTCGCCCGACGCGTCGCCGAGAAAGGACTGATCCGTGCTGGATCTTCTGTACGCCGCCGCGGCGGCGACACCGACCCCCGTCGTGCCGACGCCGACCACGCCGGCGCCGTCGTCGAGCCTCGACTTCTTCAGCACCATCATGTGGCCGTTCAAGTGGATCGTCGAGGCGATCCTGGTGTTCTGGCACTGGATCTTCACCTCGCTCGGTCTCCAGGCCGACGCCGGACTCACGTGGGTGCTCTCGATCATGGGCCTCGTGATCGTCGTCCGCAGCGCCCTCATCCCTCTCTTCGTGCGTCAGATCAAGAGTCAGCGCAAGATGATGGAAATCGCCCCTGAACTGCGAAAAGTTCAGGAGAAGTACCGGGGTAAGAAGGATCAGCTCTCCCGCGAGGCGATGAGCCGCGAGACGATGGCTCTGTACAAGAAGCACGGCACGACGCCGGTCTCGAGCTGTCTGCCGCTGCTGGTGCAGATGCCGATCCTGCTCGGCATGTTCTACACGCTCAGCGATGTGAAGAAGCACGCCGAGTGGGGTGTGGGCGGTGTGGGCCTGCTGAGCAAGGACCTCACCTGGCAGTTCTACGAGGCGAAGCTGTTCGGCGTCGCCCCCCTGCACACCAGCCTCGTCGAGGCCATCAATCAGAAGCCGGACGGCTGGGAAGCCACCGTCGCTATCCTGATCGTGCTCGTGGTGCTGATGATCGCCTCGCAGTTCATCACTCAGCTACAGATCATCTCGAAGAACCTCTCCCCCGAGGCCAAGACCGGTCAGGCCTACCAGATGCAGCGCATCATGCTCTACATCCTGCCGTTGGCCTTCATCTTCTCCGGCATCTTCTTCCCCCTGGGCGTGGTCCTGTACTGGTTCACGTCGAACATCTGGACCATGGTTCAGCAGTTCCTCGTGATCCGAAACCTGCCGACGCCCGGCTCCGAGGCGGCCAAGGCGCGCGAAGAGCGGCTCGCGCGCAAGGGCAAGGCGATCGATGCTCAGGGGAAGATCGTGCCGTTGGAGAAGTACCAGGCCGAGCAGCAGCGTCTCTACGAAGAGGCGCAGAAGGCGAAGGCCGCAGCTCCCAAGCGTCAGCAGCCGGTGAGCAAGCAGCGCGCGAAGAAGCAGTCGCAGGCGCCGAAGAACAAGCCCACCACCGATTCCTGACCGGATCGACGATTCTCCGAGGACCCTCATGAGCACGATTTCCGAGAGCGACGCGACCGAGCGTCCCGTTGCGACCACCGAGCAGCTCGAGCAGGAAGGTGACATCGCGGCCGACTACCTCGAGGTGCTCCTCGACATCGCCGATATCGATGGCGACCTTGCTCTCGACGTGCGCGGAGGCCGCGCCTACGTGTCGGTCGAGAACGACGATGCCGAGAGCCTTCGGCTGCTTTCCGAGCCCGACACGGTACAGGCACTGCAGGAGCTCGTGCGCATCGCCGTGCAGACGAAGACCGGCCGGTTCTCGCGTCTGATCCTCGACGTCGGTGGATCCCGCGACGCGCGTCAGCGTCAGCTGGAGAAGCTCGTCGATCGTGCGATCGCCCGACTGGATGAGGGCGCGTCGCAGGCGTCGCTTCCCGCGATGACGAGCTATGAACGCAAGCTCGTGCACGACATCGTCGCCGACCGCGGCTTGATCTCGGAGTCGTACGGCGATGGCGCCGATCGTCACACGGTGATTCGTCGCGCCTGACGCCCATGGACGATGTTTCACGTGAAACAGTTGCGATGGAGTCGGAGCCGGCCTCGGCGCTCGTCGTCTTCGGAGACCGCCTGCCGCTTGCGCGCCGGTTCACCGCCGCTCTTGGCGCGCACGGGGAGGAGCGCGGCCTGATCGGCCCACTCGAACCTCCTCGGTTGTGGAACCGGCATATCCTCAACTCCGCCATCGCGGCCCCGCTCTTCCCCACTGGCGGCCGCGTGGCGGACGTCGGATCCGGCGCCGGCCTTCCGGGGCTCGTGCTCGCCATCGCCCGGCCGGATGTGCAGTGGGTCCTCATCGAGCCGATGGAGCGCCGCGTCGCGTGGCTCGAGGAGCAGACGGCTGACCTCGGTCTCGACAACGTCGAGGTGGTACGCGCACGCGGCGAAGAGTGGACTGGAGGTCCGGTTCTGGATGCCGTCACCGCGCGTGCCGTGAGCGCCTTGCGCACGCTGATCCCGGTGACCGCTCCCCTGCTGCGCCCGGGTGGGGAACTGGTGCTGCTCAAGGGCGCCAACGCGGAGAATGAGATCACTGCTGCGGAGAAGGCGATCCGTCGCTACAAGCTCACGGATGTGCGTGTCGAGACCGTCGGCGAAGGTGTCATCGACGAGCCGACGCGTGTTATCCGCGCGACACGCGCTGCCTGATTCCTCGAGTCCGTCGCGGAGCATCCACCGTGGTCTACGTGCGGGCTTGTGGCCGTTTCACGTGAAACACCCTCGTTGTCTCTCCGCCTCCACGCTGGGGAGATTGACAACCAGAGGTGACGCGGTCCTCGCAAGGATGGGCCGTTGAGTGTGTGCGGCGAGTCGATACGCGGTGTTCAATTCCCTCGACCCCGCGGGTCGCTCCACGCGGATGTCGGCCGTGACGTACCGACTGGGTGGCGCGCTCGTCGTCAACGACCAGCGCCGCAATCGTCGGTCGTTGCGCGCGCGCAAAGCCTGCTTGTTTCACGTGAAACATTCCCGGTGATGATCTGGGTGGTGCGTTCGCTGTCTGGATGGCGCTCACCGTTTCACGTGAAACGTCACCTGTGGCGTTTCGACTCAGCGCTACGCACCTCACTCAACGACCGGGTGTCACAATGATCGGTCGTTGAGTGGGCATGGCGAGTCGAAGTCGAGCGCTCAGCTGTCGGAAGGCCGCGCGTGGTTTCACGTGGAACGCTGGTAGGAGCGCTACGACGCCGCGCGGCGGACGTCGTTCGCGGTCCGCGTGGTGCGGCAGCCGTCGTTCGCGGTCCGCGTGGTGCGGCAGCCGTAACTACCGGTCGTTGAGCGAGCGGAGCGAGTCGAAACGGAGCAATTGGATCTCGAGACGCGTCTCATGGTTTCACGTGAAACGGCGGCGAGGAACGGGTTCGACGTCGGTTCACGTCGGACGCCTCGACTACAGTAGAGAAGTCCCGCGAAGACAGGAGTTGATGGTGCCGGAATCGGAGAATGCGACCGCACCCGCACCCTTCTCCATCGATGACAGCCCGATCGCTCGGGAGCTGGCCGACCTGACGTCCCGCCGCAAGGCGCTGGATGCCGTCGATGTGACGTTCACGGGCGACACCCGCGTCTTCACCGTGTCGAACCAGAAGGGCGGCGTGGGAAAGACCACGACCACCGTGAACCTCGCGGCCGCTCTGGCGTCGCTCGGCGCGCGTGTGCTGGTGATCGATCTCGATCCCCAGGGAAACGCATCCACCGCACTGGGTGTGCCGCATTCCGCGGATGTCCCCAGCGTCTACGACGTGCTCATCGACGAGTTCCCCCTCGCTGACATCATCCAGGTGAGCCCGGAGTCCCCCAATCTCCTCTGCGCACCCAGCACCATTCATCTCGCCGGCGCAGAGATCGAACTCGTGTCGCAGGTGGCGCGTGAACACCGCCTCCGTACGGCGCTCGATGACTTCCTCTCGACGACGTCCGAACGTGTGGACATCGTCCTCATCGACTGTCCCCCGTCTCTGGGGCTTCTCACGATCAACGCCTTCACGGCGGCGAGCGAACTGCTGATCCCCATCCAGTGCGAGTACTACGCGCTCGAGGGTCTGAGCCAGCTCCTGGGCAGCGTCCGCATGATCCAGAAGCACCTGAACCCGCGTCTGCATCTGTCGACGATCCTTCTCACGATGTACGACGGCCGCACGCGTCTTGCTCAGCAGGTGGCCGACGAGGTGCGCCAGCATTTTCCGCAGGAGGTGCTGCGAACGGTGATCCCACGCTCGGTGCGCGTCTCGGAGGCACCGAGCTTCGGGCAGACCGTCATTGCGTACGACGGCCAGTCGGCGGGCGCTGTGTCGTATCGCGAAGCGGCGGTCGAATTGGTCCAACGCGCTCAGCGCACCCCCGCGAACGAGGAGAACTCCTGATGGCGAAACGTACCGGTCTCGGCCGCGGAATCGGCGCACTGATCCCGACCGGAGACAGCGCGGAGGCCCGTCCCGTCGACGTCTTCTTCCCCGGGGCTTCGTCTGCCGTGGCCGCGGCGACCGTCGAGTCCGCGGATCGTGCCGATGTCGGCGCGGACGTCACGGATGCCGCGGCACTGGGCGGTGGAGACACGGAACTGGTCGCGGTGCCGGGAGCCCGACTGATCACGATCGACCCGAACGACATCGTTCCCAACCCGCGGCAGCCGCGCACGAACTTCGATCCCGATGATCTTGCCGAGCTGGTCCACAGCGTCCGTGAGTTCGGGGTGCTGCAGCCGGTCGTCGTCCGCCTCAACGACGAGGGCAAGTATGAGCTGATCATGGGGGAGCGCCGCACGCGCGCCTCCCGGGAAGCCGGTCTGACGTCCATTCCCGCGATCGTGCGGGAGACCGCCGACGAGGACCTGCTGCGTGACGCGCTCCTCGAGAACCTGCATCGCTCGCAGCTGAACCCGCTCGAAGAGGCCTCGGCGTATCTTCAGCTGCTCGAGGACTTCGGCATCACGCAGGAGCAGCTCGCGACGCGCATCGGTCGGTCGCGGCCGCAGATCAGCAACACGATCCGACTCCTCAAACTGCCCGTGCCGGTGCAGCAGCGGGTTGCGGCGGGCGTCATTAGCGCGGGTCACGCCCGCGCGATCCTGTCGCTGGACGACACCGACGCCATGCAGCGCCTGGCCGACAAGATCATCAACGAGGATCTCTCCGTGCGGGCCGCGGAGGCCGCCGCAAAGGGTGTCGCGGATGCCGGCTCACGACGGGTCGCACCCAAGGCGGGGGCACGTCGCGCGCATCTCGACGACGTCGCCGAGCGCCTCGGCGACCGTCTCAACACCAAGGTGAAGATCACGCTGACCGCACGAAAAGGCCAGATCAACATCGATTTCGCCACCGTGCAGGATCTCAACCGCATTCTCGGCGAACTGGGTGAGGACGGCTACGGCGTCGGAAGCGGCGCGTAGGCTGGAGGGGTGACCGACGACCCCTCCCTCCCGCGCCGCGCCAGCCTGGAGTTGCTGCGCGCGGAGGCGGCGGACGAGTTGTCGGTGCTCGTTGAGGAGCGCATCCGCGAGGGGGAAGACCCGTGGGACTTCATGGAAGACCTGCCCTCGGTCGACGAGCTCGTCGTGCTCACCCTGCGGGCGGAGAACATCGCCTCCGACGGCGGCAACAAGCCGACGGCGTCGCGCAACTACCGGGTGCTGCGACAGATCGCGTTGCAGTACCCGCCGCTGACGCGCGCGGTCTGGCGCCTGCTGGGAAGCGAACCGCACCGCCGCTGGGATGCGTCGGTGCGAGCCGAGGCATCCTGAACGACGGTGCGGTTCAGAGGTGGCGTGCCGCCCTGGGCGGACGCGGGATGAGGATCGCTCAGCCGAGGTAGGCGGCGAGGTCCTGCTCGAGGGCGAACTTCGGCTTGGCGCCGATGATCGTCTTCTCGACCTGGCCCTTGTTGAACACCTTCATCGCGGGGATCGAGGTGATCTGGTACTCCATGGCGAGGTTGGGGTTCTCGTCGACGTTGAGCTTGAGGACCGTGATCTTCTCACCGTTCTCCGACTGGATCTCGTCGAGGATCGGTCCGACCATGCGGCACGGACCGCACCAGGCGGCCCAGAAGTCGACCAGCACGGGTCCCTCAGCGTCGATGACGTCCTGCTGCCAGGTGCTCTCGCTCGTGGCCTTGGCGGTCATGTCTGTCTCCTTCGTTGTGAGCCGCGGTTCTTTCGGCTCCGGTGTGTCCAACACGTGAGGATGCCGGGATGTTCCCGACCCGGCCCGCGGGGCGTCGGTCAGGCGACCTGCTCGAGGCCGTCGATTTCGGCGGCATCCGTCTCGGGAGCTCCGGCATCGCCGCGGGCGGCGAGGTAGTGCTCGACGTCGAGGGCCGCGGCGGTGCCGCTGCCGGCGGCGGTGACCGCCTGGCGATAGATCGGGTCGACGACGTCGCCGGCGGCGAACACTCCGGGCACGGACGTGCGGGAGGAGCGACCGTCGACCCAGATGGTGCCGTGCTCGGTCAGTCGCAGGGAGTCGTGCACGAGATGGGTGCGCGGGTCGTTGCCGATCGCGACGAAGACACCGGTCACCGCCAGTTCGCGCTCAGTGCCGTCGACCGTGTCGCGCAGCAGCAGTCCCGAGACCGCATCGCCACCGAGGACGTCGACGACCTCGCTGTTCCACACGAACTCGATCTTCTCGTTCGCGAAGGCTCGCTCCTGCATGATCTTGGAGGCTCGCAGCTCCGAGCGACGGTGGATGACGTACACCTTCGAGGCGAACTTGGTGAGGAAGGTCGCTTCCTCCATCGCGGAGTCGCCGCCGCCGACGACGGCGATGGCCTGCTCGCGGAAGAAGAAGCCGTCGCAGGTCGCGCAGTACGACACTCCGTGACCGGACAGTCGCGACTCGCCCTCGATACCGATCTTTCGCGGGGCGGAACCCGTCGCGAAGATGACGCTCTCGGCCTCGTGCTCGGCGCCGCTGCCGAGCACGATCTTCTTGACGTCGCCGGTCAGCTCGAGCTTCACGACATCGTCGTAGACGACCTCGGTGCCGAACTTCTCCGCCTGCTCCTGCATCTTCGCCATGAGGTCAGGACCCATGATGCCCTCGGGGAATCCGGGAAAGTTCTCCACCTCGGTGGTGTTCATCAGCTCGCCGCCGGCCTCGACCGAGCTCGCGATCAGCAGGGGGGAGAGGTTCGCCCGCGCCGCGTAGATGGCGGCGGTGAATCCGGCCGGGCCGGAACCGATGATGATGACCTGTCGCACGTGCTCTTCCCTTTCCGCACGAGCCCCTGTCGGGCTCCAGTGCGTGCAACCCATGCTAACCGCGCGGCATTCCGCGCCGCCGGTCAGCGGCCGGTGAGGCGTCGCACGAGTCGGCCCGCGATCGCGAGCTCAGGGGTGCGCAGCAGCGCCAGAGCGGCGATGTAGACGACCAGCGACGCCGCGCCCACGAGGCCGCCGCCGATCGCCCCGAGCAGGCGGTCGGACACGGTCCAGCCCGCAGGTCCACCCACCAGCAGGAACACGGCCCATCCCGCGCCGAACGCGGGGACGGCGGCGACGGCGAAGCGGCCGAGCGCCCTCCACGTCGTGCGCAGAGCGGTCGTGTCGGTGTGTCGGCGCAGCAGGCGCAGCGCGACCGGCAGCTGCACGTATGTCGAGAGCGACTGCGTGAAGGCGACGGTGGCGGCGAGGAAGGCCAACGGCAGCAGTCCCGCTGCGACCGCGACCGCCGCGACTGCGGCGCCGAGGGCGGCGAGGGCGGCCTGCACGAAGGAGAAGACGAACGGCGTGCGGGTGTCCTGGAAGGCGAAGAACGCCCGCCGGATGATCAGCAGCACACCGAACGGCACCAGCGCGATGAGGTATCCACACAGCACCCACGCCATCGGGACCGCACCGTCGGAGTCGGTCGTGAACACGCGGGAGAGTGGGACGGATGCCGCGCCGATCGCGGCCGTGAATCCGAACCCGAACAGCGCGATGGCGCGGATGGACTCGTCGAGGTTGGGAGCGACGCGATCGAGCCGCCCTGCGGCGACCTCCTCGGCGAGCCGCGTGAAGTACGTGGTCGAGATCGACATCGCGACGATCGAGTGCGGGAGCATGAAGATGAGCCACGCGTAGACCATGACGGTGACGCTCGCCTCGCCGGACGCCTGTGTGACGACGCGGGATTGCACGATTCCCGCGAGCTGGCCGACGACCACGGCGAGGAACGTCCACCATGCGAGCGTGCCGACGTGTCGGAGGCCGATGCCACGCCATCCGAAGTCGGGTCGGATGTGCAGCCGCGTGCGCTTCCAGAACAGCAGGAGCACGAACGTCTGCATCGCGATGCCCAGCGTGGCGGTTCCGCCGAGAAGCGCGATCATTCCGGCATCCCAGTCCGCGACGGCGGTGAAGGGACCTCCGAAGACCAGGAGGAACACCCCGAATCCGGCGATCGAGACCAGGTTGTTCACGGTCGGAGCCCAGCTGTAGGGGCCGAAGACCTTTCGCGCGTTGAGAACTTCGCCGAGGAGGGCGAACAGGCCGTAGAACAGCAGCTGCGGAAGCAGCCAGTAGGCGAAGGCGACGGCGAGACCCTTCTGGGTGCCGTTCCATCCCTCCGTATAGAGCCAGATCAGCGCGGGCGCCAGCGCCATCATGAGCGCCGTTGCCGCGACCAGCACGACACTGCCGAGGGTCAGCAGCTTCGACACGTACCGCGAGCCGCCGTCGCTGTGCGCGGCGGCCTTCACGATCTGCGGGACGAGGATGCCGGTGATCACACCGGCGGCGAGGAGCTCGTACACGTTCGTCGGCAGCTGCGCCGCGATGCTGAAAGCGTCGGCGGCCTTACTGCCGTACGAGCCGATCACGGCGACGAGCACGAGAGAGCGCACCAGTCCGGTGACCCGGGAGAACAGCGTTCCCGCTCCGATGATGGCGCTCGCGCGACCGAGATTAGCCATCGACGTCCTCTGTTCTGGGGGTCTGCGCCGCCGCGGCGGTGGCGGTGCGCCGGCGGCGCATCTTCCGCACAGTGCGGACGACGCCGAGCACGAGCATCGCGCCGATGAGCACCGACATGACGGTGATGCCGACCGATTCCCACTCGGCGCGCACCGACACCGCGACGCGCACCCGGGCGCCGATCTCCACACCGGCCGAGCTGCGCAGCTGCAGGTCGAGAGTCGACTCGCCGCTGCCCACGCGCGCCTGCACGGGAACCTGCACGCGGGTGCTCTGGGCGGCGCCCACGGACACGTCAGCGGTCTTCTGCACGATCAGGCGCGGGTCGTTGGGGGCGGCGGTCAGGGTCAGTGTGACCGGCCACGGCAGGTCGTTGCGCACCGAGAAGGTGAGCGGCGCCGACGAGGCCAGCAGCGTGATGTCGCTGGGGGGCACGATCGCCACGGACCCCAGGGTCGTGCTCGTCGCATCGCGGTGGTCAGACAGTGCGCTGGCGAACTGATCGGGTGCCGCACGCCACACGTTGCCCAGGAGCTGCAGGAGCTCCGCCCGGTCGGGCGCGGTCAGAAGCGTCGGATCGGCGAGCACGGTGGCGAACGCGGCGACGCGGTTCTCCTGGTCGAGCAGATCGTGGAGGGCATCGACGCGTGTCGGATCCGCCGCGTCGCCTCCGGTGACGGAGACCGCCGTCGCCGAAGCCGCCAGCAGCGCATCCAGATCCCAGGCTGTGCGCCCGGCCAGGGAGGATGCCGCGGCGATCGCGGCCCGCAGGCCCGTCGCCGACCGTCCGGTCGCGCGGTCCACGACGACGAGCAGCGGCGCGGAGGAGGCGGCACCCCGTGTGGCGACGCTCGCGTAGGCGGAGGCGGCCGCGAGACCGGCACCCTGGTGTACAGGGTCGGAGGCGAGCGAGGCGGTGCGCAGCGCGCGGGAAGCACCGTCGTCGTAGGCGAGGATGCCGGCGCCCGCGGCATCCGCTCGTGCCCCGAACGCACCGCTGAAGACACTCGTGCCCACGAGCGTGATCGCAGCGGGCTCGGTCGAGCCGGGAGCGCCCGGCGCGCTCTGCAGTGCCTCGACGACACCCGCGGTGGCCGACCCTTTTCGCGGGCCAGAAGACGTTGGCGCGCGCCGTGCCGATGTCTAGCAGTTGGTCGAGGGTGGGCAGCGTGCGCCCGTCGGGCGCGGGGGTCGCTGTGGGGCTTGCGCTGGCGGCCACGGCGGTGGAGGTGAAGTTCCGCGCCGACATGAAGGGATCGAGGCTGGAGACACGCAGAGGCGTGGGAAGACCGGCGGCGATCTGCGTGGCGAGGTCGGCATCACCGAACTGCAGAGCGAAGCGGGAGTTGGGCAGAGCCAGCAGGTCGGCGAGCCATTGCCGCGCCGATGCCGGTGCGGACGAGCCCAGGACGCGGATGGCCGCGGGGATCGCAGGGTCGACGGCGAGGATCGCCGGCGTACCGGTCACGGCGTTCAGTTGCGTGCGCAGGGCTCCGTCGTCGGCGGTGAGCGCTTTCAGGTCGTCCGCGCTGAGCAGGCCGGTGGTGGTCGGCGGAGCGGTGATCGGCACGACGACGCCGACACCGCTCGCGGCGGACGCGGCATCGGGCACGGTCAGCACGCTGTGCGCGACGAGCGGCTGTGTGCCGGTGGTCGGGGAGGAGTATGCGGCGCTCAGCGGGTAGACCCCGGGGGCGAGCGTGCCCAGCGCGCCGAGATCGACCGCCGCTGTCGCCGTCGCGGTCCCGCGCGCGACGACGGCGGTGACCGGTACGGAGGCGACGGTCGTGTCGGCGACCGTCTGGGCGTCGAGCCAGCTCGTCACCTCGGCGCTGGTGGCCAGCGGCGATCGGCTCAGCGCGATGGTCATCGTTCCGCTCGCCGCTGGGGCGTCGCCGGTGTTGGAGACGGCGACCGCGACGGAGACGACCGTCGTGCTGACCACGCCGTTGCCGGCCGGGGCGACGACGACCGACAGATTTGCGGCATCCGCGGCGTCGGTGGCGCTCGGAGTTGCGGAGGGCTCCGGGGCACCGGTCGCGGCATCCGCGGGAGCCGGCGCGGGGGCGGCGACGATCGCGAGCGCCATCCCGGTCGACGCTGCGAGCAACACGGCGGCTCGCAGCCCTCGCCGCGCCGCGCCGATGATCGTGCGACGACGACGGCCGCGCACTCCGTCGGGAGGTCGGCGCGCGGCGGCGGGGAAAGACACAGTCATAGCGTGAATCGGCTCCTGTGCGATGCCTGACCGCACGATCAGCTGTGATTCTAGGGTCCTCGTGCTGTGGGCAGCCCGTGACCGGCCGTGATCGCCGCGATCCGTCGCCTCGCCGAGTGCGGCGTCCCGCACCGGCGTGCGTGAGGATGGGATGCTGTGGAGCCCACCTTGAACCCCGACCCCGCGCTCATCAGCGCCTTGCGCCGCGACCTCGCCGCCGCCGGCTACCGCGCCGACGCCGTCAGATCGCTGTGGGGCCCGGTCGCCGACACCGCTGTCGGCCACGGGCTGCACGGACCGGCTCTGGCGGCCCTGGCACCGCGCAGTGACGCGCTCGCCGCCCTCGTGCGCCTGCTGTACCTCGGGGTGGCGACCGACCGTGCTGCCGTCGCGCGCGCCCTGCCGATGCTCGGAGCACAGGGGCTGGTCGACCTCGGCTTCGCGCGGATCGACGGGGATGCCGTCGCGCCGACGGTTCTCGTGCGTCCCCAGGACGTCGCGGGCGCTCCCGACGACGCCGAATGGTGGATCGCCAGCGACCTCGACGAGGCCGCGCTCGGGGGGCCGCTGCCCACGGGCCACGTCCTCGGCGTGGGGGGTGCCTCCCTCACACTCGCCGGTCTGCAGCTGACCACGCCCGCCGGGCGGGTTCTCGACGTCGGCACGGGCTGCGGCATCCAGGCCCTGCGCGCCCACCTCGCCCTGCGCACTCAGCCCGCCCCGCCGACGATCGTCGCCACGGACGTCTCGCCGCGCGCCCTGGAGTTCACCCGCATCAATGCGCTGCTCAACGAGGTGGAGGGCATCGACACCCGTCGCGGCAGCCTCTTCGAACCGGTCGCAGGTGAGCAGTTCGACCGTGTCGTCTCGAATCCGCCGTTCGTCATCACCCCGCGCGTCGCGGGCGTGCCGGAATACGAGTACCGCGACGCCGGGTACGCCGGCGACGACCTCGTCGCAGCCTTCGTGTCGGGGGTCGGCGCGGTGCTCGCGCCGGGCGGCACCGCGCAGCTGCTGGGCAACTGGGAGTACCGCGCGGGGAAGGACGGTCTGCAGCGCGTCCGCGAATGGGTCGCCGCCTCGCCGGTGCCGCTGGAGGCCTGGGTGATCGAGCGGGAACGTCTCGACCCTCTGGCGTACGCCGAGCTGTGGGTTCGCGACGGCGGCACGGCACCGGGGACGCCGGGCTACGCGGCGCTGGTCGATGCGTGGCTCGCCGACTTCGCCGCACGGGAGGTCGACGCGGTCGGTTTCGGCTACCTGGTGCTCCGGCGCCCGGCATCCGCCATCGCGGCGCTGGCCCGATACGAGCGCGTCACGCACCCGTTGCCCGATGATCGCGCCCTCGGCGTGCACCTGGGAGCGGCGCTCGCCGCCTTCGACGCGCTCGAGCAGCTCGATGACGCGGCGCTCGCCGCCGCACGCCCGATCGTGGCCGAGGACGTCACCGAGGCGCGTCATCATCTGCCCGGCGCCGAAGCCCCGAGCGTCATCGAGCTGCGACAGGGCGGCGGTCTCGCGCGCACCGTCGAGGTCGACCCCGCCCTCGCCGCTCTCGTCGGCGCCGCGGACGGCGAGCTCACGGTCGGTCAGCTCTCCGACGCGATCGCGCAACTGCTCGAGGTGGATGCTGCGGCGCTTCGTGCCGACCTGCTGCCGCGGGTGCGCGAACTCGTCTTCATCGGGATGCTGCGCCTGGCGTGAACCCGGGGGTGACGAGGGTGCGCCGGTAGGCTGGAAACCATGCTCAACATGGCCGAAGGCCTCGACCGGCTCGGGTCGCTCGCGACCTCGCCGATCATGGCGACCCTCGGTGCCGCCTTCGCCCAGTCCGGGTTCGAACTGGCGATCGTCGGTGGTCCGGTGCGCGACGCGCTGCTGGGACGTCCGACCCACGACCTCGATCTCACGACCAACGCCCGCCCCGACGACATCCTGCGGATCGTCAAGCCCCTCGCGACCGCGACGTGGGACATCGGACGGGCGTTCGGCACCATCGGTGCGAAGATTCCCGGCCCGTCCGGCACCTCCGAGCAGGTCGAGATCACCACCTACCGTGCCGACAGCTACGACGGGCTCACCCGCAAGCCCACCGTCGCGTTCGGTGACCGCCTCGAGGACGATCTCGCCCGGCGCGACTTCACCGTCGGCGCCATGGCGCTGCGTCTGCCTGTTCCCGCCCTGGTCGACCCGACCGGCGGCGTCGAGGATCTCCTCGCCGGCGTGCTGCGCACTCCGGGCGACCCCGACGTCAGCTTCGGCGACGATCCCCTCCGCATGCTGCGCGCCGCCCGGTTCGCGAGCCAGCTCGAGTTCGAGGTCGCGCCGGCCACTCTCGAGGCGATGGAGCGCCTGCGCTCGACGATCGCGATCGTGAGCCCCGAGCGTGTGCAGGCCGAACTCGTGAAGCTTCTCGCCACCGACGATCCCGTGCGCGGCATCCGCATCCTCGTCGAGACGGGACTGATGGGCGAGATCCTGCCCGAGGTACCCGCGCTGCGCCTCGAGGTGGACGAGCACCACCATCACAAAGACGTCTACGAGCACTCCCTCACCGTGCTGCGTCAGGCCATCGAGCTCGAGCACGCGCGCCATCCCGGCGCCGCCCCCGACACCACGCTGCGCCTGGCCGCCCTGCTGCACGACATCGGCAAGCCCGCGACCCGTCGCCTGGAGCCCGGCGGCGGGGTGAGCTTCCACCACCACGACGTCAAGGGCGCTCGCCTGGCCCGCAAGCGCCTGCAGGCGCTGCGCTTCGACGGCGACACCATCGCCGCGGTCACGCAGCTCATCGAGCAGCACCTGCGCTTCTTCGGCTACGCCGAGGGTGCGTGGACCGATTCGGCGGTGCGGCGCTATGTGCGCGATGCCGGCGACCAGCTCGAACGGCTGCATATCCTTACCCGCGCCGACGTGACCACCCGAAACGCGAAGAAGGCGACGCGCCTGCGACGCGCGTACGACGACATCGAGTGGCGCATCGACGAGCTCGCGTCGCAGGAGGAGCTCGCCGCCATCCGCCCCGAGATCGACGGCAACCGGATCCAGGAGATCCTCGGCATCCCGCCGGGGCGCGAGGTCGGTGAGGCGTATCGCTTCCTGCTCGAGGTGCGCCTGGACGAGGGCCCGATCGGCGCGGATGCCGCCGAGCAGCGCCTGCGCGCCTGGTGGTCCGCCCGCTGACCCCTCTCTCCCCCTGCCGATCCGCCAGGTTCGTGCCGAGCCGACATGCTCCCGCGCGTCGAATCTTGGCGGCTCGGGGCAATCTTGGCGGCTCGCGATCTAGACTGACGGCACCTCCTCACCGTCGAACGGAGTTGCCGTGCCCTCGCCGTGGTCATCGCGCCGCGAGGTCTCGCCAGAGACGTCGCGTCTGCTGATCGAGCGCGCGCACGAAGAGCTGGTCGGCGGCAACATCGGAGATCCGCGCCTGGGTCAGATCCGCCCGCTCGTGCAGGACTCTTGGCGCCGCTCGCTCGCGCACCTCGTGGGTGCCGAGGGTCTCCCGCCGCTCGATCTCGGCGACGAAGAGCTCGAGGCGTATCGGCAGGCGCATCCGCTCTCGGCAGCCATGGACATGATCCGCGCCCTGCTGCTGCCGGGCGGCGAGAGCGACTCGGGAGTCGTGGTCGCCGTGGGGGATGCCGTCGGCCGGCTGTTGTGGGTGGAAGGCGACCGGCGGGTGCGAAGCCTCACCGGAGACATGGGCTTCGTCGCCGGCGCGAACTGGTCGGAGGAGGCGGTGGGCACCTCGGCGCCCGGCACCGCCCTGGCCCTCGGGCGCTCGGTGCAGATCCATGGGGCGGAGCACTTCAACCGCCTCGTGCAACCGTGGTCGTGCACGGCGGCGCCGGTCTACGATCCGGAGACGCGCCGGGTTCTCGGCGTCATCGACGTCACGGGCGACAGCGATGCCGCCACCCCGCAGGCGCAGTTGCTCGTCGACGCGACGGCCCGCGCCGTCGAGTCCGAGCTGCTCGTGGGGCGGCTGCGCGCCCGTGCCCAGCCTCCCGCACCGCGGCGGGCGCGCCGGCCCGCGGCGACGGCGACCGCGACGACGATGCTGCGCGTGCTCGGACGCGACCGGGCGCTCCTCGATGTCGCCGGACCCGACAGTGCCACGGTGACCGAGCTGTCGGCTCGGCACGCCGAGATCCTTCTCATGCTGGCCGTGCACCGCGAAGGACTCTCCGCCGAGCGGCTCGGACAGCTCGTCTACGGCGAGGACGACGCGGAGGGAACGCTGCGACCCGAACTGGTGCGCCTGCGTAAGGTGCTGGAGCGGGTGGCGCCGCAGCTGGTGCCGGCATCCCGCCCCTACCGCCTCACGGCAGAGCTGCACACGGACGCCCATCAGGTGGTCGCGCTGCTCGGACGCGGTGCGCACCGCGTCGCGCTCGCGGCCTACCGCGGGCGCGTGCTGCCCGACTCGGTCGCCCCCGGCGTGGAGGAGTTCCGCGAGTCGGTGCGCCTCGCCCTGCGCGAGGCCCTGCTCACGGAGGCCTCCGTCGACGTGCTGCTCGCGTACGCCGACACCGACGACGGCGCCGACGATGCCGAGGTGCTACGCCTTGCGCTCGAGATGCTGCCGGCGCGCTCGCCGCGACGGGCCGGCCTCGTCGCGCGGTTGGAGAAGCTCGAGCGCTGAGCGGCGCCGGGTGCGCGGTGCCGCGTGCCGGCGTGCGTAACTCCGCCTGAACCGGGGTGGTGGCGGGCTGGGGGCGAGAGGTCGTGGGTTGAGGCGGAGTTGTGCACGCGGCCGCGCCGGGTTCCGGCGGCGGGGCCCGGGGCTCGGGCGGCCGGCTGCGCCGGGTCTGGACGACAGGGGCCGGGGCGGGGTGCCAGGATGGGCGCAGACGCCCGCGCGGCGTTGAGGGAGGATCGACATGACCGACGACGCGCCCACGCCCGACCTGGCGCGACTAGCGAGCGCCTTCGGCATCGCGACGGAGTACTGGTCGTTCTTCGGTGACCGGGTGCACGTCCCGGCATCCACTCTGCGGGCGGTGCTGGCGGCGATGGGCATCGACGCGTCGACGGATGCCGTGATCAGCGCGGCCCTCGTCGCGGAGGAGGAGCGCGTGTGGCGCGACCTGCTGCCGGCGTCGGTGGTCACCCGCCCCGGGGTCGGCGTGCTGTGGGTGCACGTCGACGACGGGCACGACGTCGCGCTGACCGTCGAGTTCGAACACGCTGGGACGCGTGAGCTGACCATTCCGGAGCAGCGTCCGGCGGCGCGGCTCGTCGATGGCATCCTGCGCTGGCGCGTCGAGGTGCCCGTGCCCGCCGACCTTCCGCTGGGCTGGCACACCCTGCGTGCCGAGCAGCGCGCGTTCGGTGCGGCGGAGGCCGACCGCACGGCATCCATCCCCTTCGTCATCACCCCGGATCGCCTGGCCGATCCGCCCGCGCGGCGCGGCCGCGACCGCGGGTGGGGGCTCATGGCGCAGCTGTACTCGGTGCGCTCGCGTGCCTCGTGGGGCATCGGCGACTTCGCCGATCTGGGTGACCTCGCCGCCATCGCCGGACGTCGCGGCGCCGACTTCCTGCTCATCAACCCGGTGCACGCGGCCGAGGTCACGAGCCCCATCGAGCCGTCGCCGTACCGCCCGGCGACCCGCCGCTTCCTCGCGCCGCTCTACGTCCGCCCGGAGCACATCCGCGAGGTCGCCGCGCTCACCCCGACCGAGCGCGCTGTCGTCGAGGCGGCTCGCGCACCGGTCGCGTCGACCGACGGTGACGCAGACCGCATCGACCGCGATGCCGTCTGGGCGGCCAAGCGGCTCGCGCTCGACGCGATCTTCACGGTGCCGCTCTCGCCGTCGCGGCGCGCCGAACTCGACGCCTTCGCCGCGCGTGAGGGCCAGCCGCTGCAGGACTTCGCCCTGTGGTGCGCGCTGGAGGAGCACTACGCGGGCCGGGAGCGCCCGGCCGACCTCGACGACATCCGC
Organism: Microbacterium sp. B24; assembly: GCF_000333415.1. Classification (NCBI taxonomy): domain Bacteria; kingdom Bacillati; phylum Actinomycetota; class Actinomycetes; order Micrococcales; family Microbacteriaceae; genus Microbacterium; species Microbacterium sp. B24. The sequence goes on from NZ_BADB01000386.1 coordinate 105,223, forward strand.
TCGCCCCTGGTGGCGGCGCTGCGGACGAAGCTGGCGGACCGGGTCGCGTTCCACGTCTGGCTGCAGTGGATCGCCGATCAGCAGGTCGCCGACGCCCAGGCCGCAGCGCGGGCGGCGGGAATGGCGATCGGCATCATGCACGACCTCGCGGTCGGGGTGCATCCTCAGGGCTCGGACGCGTGGTCGCTGCGCGACATGTACGCGACCGGCATGGCCGTGGGCGCTCCGCCCGACATGTACAACCAGCAGGGGCAGACGTGGAACCAGCCGCCGTGGCTGCCTCGCGCGCTCGCCGAGGCCGGATACGCACCCCTGCGCGACATGATCCGCACGCTCCTGCGGCACGCCGGAGCGCTGCGCATCGACCACGTCATCGGGCTGTTCCGGCTGTGGTGGATTCCCGAGGGGCTCAGCCCCGCCGCGGGCACCTACGTGCGCTACGACCACGAGGCGATGATCGGCGTGCTGCTGCTCGAAGCCCACCGCGCGGGTGCCGTGCTGATCGGTGAAGACCTCGGCAACGTCGAGCCCTGGGTGCGCGACTACCTGTCGGCGCGCGGGGTGCTCGCCACCTCGGTGCTGTGGTTCGAGCGCGAGGGCGACGGATTCCGGCCGCCGGAGCAGTACCGCCGCTCGCTGCTGGCCACCGTCAACACGCACGATCTTCCGCCGACCGCCGGCTACCTCGCCGACGAGCACGTCGCCCTCCGCGCCCGCCTCGGTCTGCTCACCCGCCCGGTCGAGGAGGAGCTCGCCGATGCGGATGCCGAGCGCGCGAGCATGCTGGCGCTGTTGCGCGAACGCGGACTGATCGGCGACGAGCCCGGCGAGGCGGAGGTCATCGAGGCGCTGAACGTGCTGATCACGGCATCCCCCGCGCAGCTGATCGGGGTCGCGCTCGTGGATGCCGTCGGGGAGCGCCGAGCGCAGAACCAGCCCGGGACCGACCGTGAGTACCCGAACTGGCAGATCCCGCTGGCCGGACCCGACGGTCGCGCCGTGCTGCTGGACGACCTGGCCGACAACCCCCTTTTCGACGCGCTCACGCGCGCCGTCGACGCTCACCTCTGACGAGCGGCCGCGCCGCGGGCGCAGGCGCCGGTCCGTCGGGGCCGGCGGGGCCGGCGGGGCGGATGCCGGCGAGAACGCCGACGACCACGAGCACGAGTCCGAGCAACTGCGCGGGACCGAACGGCTCGTGCGCGACGACGACGCCCAGGAGCACACCGGTCACGGGATTGAGCAGCCCGATCACGCCGACCACGGCGCCGGGCAGGCGGGCGAGCCCGGTGAACCAGGCGGCGTAGGCGACCGCCGTCGCCACGAGGATGATGTACGCGAAACCGAGCAGCGCCGGTCCGTCGAGCGCCGGCGGTGCTCCCTCGACGACGATCGCGACGGGCGCCACGACGAGCGACCCCGCGATGAGCTGCCATGCCGTCATCGTCAGGGGTGGCACGTCGGCTCCCCACCGCCTCGTCAGCACGAAGCCGAGCGATGATGACAGCATCGCCACGACGGATGCCGCGATGCCCCACCCGTCGGCATCCCCGCCGCCGGGCTGGAGCATGACGATCACGCCGACGATGCCGAGGACGGCACCGCCGGCGGCCCGAAGAGTCGGACGCTGGCGGAGCATCATCCAGCTGAGCAGGAGCAGCGCCGCCGCAGACGTGGACATGATCGTCGCCGCCAGGCTCGTGGCGAGTCGCTGCGCCGCGACGTAGACGAGCACGTTGAGGCCGCCGACGGTGAGGGTGCCCAGCACGATCGATCGCCACCACCACGCGCCGCGCGGCAGGCGCCGCGTGACGAGCAGCACGAGAAGACCCGCCGGCAGACAGCGGATGACCGCCCCCCACAGGGCCGTATCGGGCGGGAGTAGGTGGCGCGTCACGAAGTACGTGCTGCCCCAGGCGATGGGGGCGATCGCCGTCACGAGCACCCAGCGACGCCCTTTATCTTCCATGGAAGAGAATATAGCTTCCACGGAAGGTAATGTCGAGGGTGTGCAGGATCACGTCGACCTCGTCCAGGAGCAGTGGCGCCGCGAACGCCCCGATCTCGATCCCTCCCCGCAGGGCGTGATCGGGCGCGTCCATCGCCTGGCCGCGGCGCTGACGGCCGAGCTGACCGCCGTCTACGCGCAGTTCGGGCTGAGCGAGGCGGAGTTCGACCTCCTGGCATCGCTTCGCCGCGCCGGTGCGCCGTACGAGCTGCCGGCGGGTGAACTGGCCGACCACACGATGGTCACCACCGGCGGACTCACGAAGAGGGTCGACCGTCTGATCGAGCGCGGCCTCGTCGTCCGCGCGGATGCCGAGGACGATCGCCGCCGGCGCCTCGTGCGCCTCACCCCCGAGGGCGTCGAGCTCATCGACCGCGCGTTCACGGCACACCTCGCCAACGAGCACCGCCTGGTCGCGCTCCTTCCCGCGGGCGACGCCGCCGCCGTGCGTGACGCCTCCCGCCGCTGGCTCACCGCCCTCGGCCACGACTGACCCCGGCATCCCCCGGCCCGCGCCCCCGCCCCGCCCCCCCGCGCCCCCGCCGCGCACCCGCGAGAAACCACGCGCTCGCCGAGAAACACCCCACGCACTGGTTTCTCGGCTTGCAAGGTGTGTCTCGCGGCGGATGCCACGCGGATGCCGCGGCTCCCGCCGCCCATGCAACGCGATGCAACGTTGCGGTGCGTACCGTCGGCGCATCCGAACGCGGCGGGGATGCCGCGGACCATGCACTGTCGAAGGAGACATCATGACCATCGTCGAAGAGGGCGTCTCGAGCGTCTACGCTGCTCCCGGCCAGCGCGGGGCCATCGCCGAGTACCGTCCGCGGTACGGCCACTACATCGGCGGCGAGTTCGTCGAACCGATCAAGGGGCAGTACTTCGAGAACATCACCCCGGTCACGGGCAAGCCGTTCACCGAGGTCGGCCGCGGTACCGCGGAAGACATCGACCGCGCCGTCGACGTCGCCTGGAAGGCGTTCGAGTCGTGGAAGAAGACCACCCCGGCCGACCGCGCGAACATCCTCAACAAGATCGCCGACCGCATCGAGGCGAACCTCGAGAAGATCGCCGTCGCCGAGACGTGGGAGAACGGCAAGCCGGTCCGTGAGACGCTCGCCGCCGACATCCCGCTGGCGATCGACCACTTCCGCTACTTCGCCGGTGTGCTCCGCGCCCAGGAGGGCACCCTCAGCCAGATCGACGAAGACACCGTCGCGTATCACTTCCACGAACCGCTGGGCGTCGTCGGCCAGATCATCCCGTGGAACTTCCCGCTGCTGATGGCCACGTGGAAGCTCGCCCCCGCGCTCGCCGCCGGCAACTGCGTCGTGCTGAAGCCGGCCGAGCAGACCCCGGCATCCATCCTGTTCCTCTTCGACATCATCGGCGACCTGCTGCCGGCCGGTGTCGTGAACATCGTCAACGGGTTCGGTATCGAGGCGGGCGCGCCGCTCGCCCAGCACAAGCGCATCCGCAAGGTCGCGTTCACGGGCGAGACCACGACGGGCCGGCTGATCATGCAGTACGCGTCGCAGAACCTCATCCCGGTGACGCTGGAGCTCGGCGGCAAGAGCGCGAACATCTTCTTCGAGGATGTCGCCCGCGACCGCGACGCCTACTACGACAAGGCCCTGGAGGGTTTCACCTTCTTCGCGCTGAACCAGGGCGAGGTCTGCACCTGCCCGTCGCGGGCGCTCATCCAGCGCTCGATCTACGACCAGTTCCTCGGCGACGGCCTCGAGCGCGTCGGCAAGATCATCCAGGGAAACCCCCTCGATCCCGCCACCATGATCGGTGCCCAGGCCTCGAACGACCAGCTCGAGAAGATCCTCAGCTACATCGAGATCGGCAAGGCCGAGGGCGCGAAGCTGCTCGCCGGCGGGGAGCGGGTGGACCTCGGCGGCGAGCTCAGCGGTGGCTACTACGTGGCACCGACGGTGTTCGAGGGACAGAACTCGATGCGCATCTTCCAGGAGGAGATCTTCGGTCCCGTCGTCTCGGTGACCAGCTTCGACGGCTTCGACGACGCCATCCACACCGCCAACGACACCCTCTACGGCCTGGGTGCGGGCGTGTGGAGCCGGTCGGCCGACACGATGTACCGCGCCGGTCGCAGCATCGAGGCCGGTCGCGTGTGGACGAACACCTATCACCAGTACCCGGCGCACGCCGCGTTCGGCGGGTACAAGCAGTCGGGCATCGGCCGCGAGAACCACCTCAAGATGCTCGACCACTACCAGCAGACCAAGAACCTGCTCGTGTCCTACGCCGAAGGCGCGATGGGCTTCTTCTGAGTCGAGACACATCGGCGAGACACGACCTGCCGCCCCAGACGCCCGTGCGTTTCGGGCGGCAGGTCGTGTGTCGGCGGAGAACGGGGACGGTCATGACCACCACACTCAGCAGGGTCGCGGTGACCGATGCCGCGGCATCCCTCCTGCGCCAGCTCACGGCGCAGCACGGCAAGCTCATGTTCCACCAGTCCGGCGGATGCTGCGACGGCAGCGCACCCATGTGCTACCCCGTCGGGATGTTCCTGACCGGGCCGTCGGACGTGAAACTCGGCGACCTCGACGTGGGGCTGGACGACCCGATCGAGGTCTTCATCTCCGCATCGCAGTTCGAGTACTGGAAGTACACGCACCTCACGATCGACGTCGTTCCGGGCCGCGGCGCGGGCTTCAGCGTCGAGGGGCCGACCGGCATGCGCTTCCTCATCCGCTCGCGGATGCTCGACGACGCCGAGCTCGACCACTTCGGCCTGCGCTGACGCCGGCATCCATACGGTCGGGCACGCACGCCCGCTCGCTCGCTCGCCCGTCCGTCAGGCGCGGTCGTGGAGCGTGATCCGGTACCCGTCCGGGTCGACGAACGTGAAGGTGCGGCCGAACGGGCCGTCGATCGGAGCGGCGACGATCTCGTGGCCGGCGGCGACCAAGGCGTCGTGGATCTGCTGCACGTCGGTCGCGTGCAGCCAGAGGGCGATGCCCGCTCCCGGCGGGGTCGCGCCCTCGCGGACGGCGTCATCGACGATGTCCCGCACGGCGAATGCGATGGGGGTCGTCGCGAAGACGACGGCGTGCGGGGGTCCTGCCGGTGAGCGCGTGAGCCCGAGGAACTGCTCGTAGAACGCCTGGGAGGCGGCGAGGTCGCGAACCTGCAGGGAAATGAAGTCGGGGCCGGTGGCGGGCATGAGTTGTTCCTTTCGTATGTCAGTTATCTGACACGCAAGTGTATGTCAGGATACTGACATGAGTCAACGCACGCCCGTCGTCGATCTACCGACCTCTGTCGGCTATCGCCTCAAAGAGGCAGCGAGCGCTCTGAGGAGCGCGATGGAAGACGTTCTCCGTCCGCTCGGGATGAGCGTCACCCATTACGCGTGTCTCGAACTGCTGGCACAGCGTCCCGGGCTGTCGAACTCGGATCTGGCCCGTGGCACCTTCGTCACCCGCCAGACCATGAACGTGCTGCTGCAGAAGCTCGAGCGTGATGGTGAGATCTCGCGGCCCGACACCCCCGCCTCCGGCAAGGTGCTCCCGGCGACGATCACCGATCGGGGCCGCACGGCGCTGTCCGCCGCCAGCACGGCCGTGCGATCGGTGGAGGATCGCATGTTGGACGGTCTCGACGACGGCGACCGCGACGAGGCGCTGCGGCTGCTCGGCGCGATGATCCGCTCTCTTCGCGGCTAGAGCCAGCCGTTCTCGTCGGCGACCCGCACGGCGTCGGCGCGGTTGCGGGCGCCGGTCTTGCCGATCGCGCTGGACAGGTGGTTGCGCACCGTGCCCTCGCTCAGGTGCAGCATCTGCGCGATGTCGGCGATCGAGCCGCCCGTCCGGGCGACGGCGAGCACATCGGTCTCGCGGCCGGTCAGCGGCGACTCTCCTTGGGCCAGCGAGTCTGCGGCGAGGGCGGGATCGACGACCCGCAGCCCCTGCGCCACCCGTCGGACGGCGTCGGCGAGCTGCGCGGCGGGCGTGTCCTTCACGACGAAGCCGGACGCTCCCGCCCGCATCGCACGCGTCAGATACCCCGGCCGCCCGAAGGTGGTCACGATGAGCGTCCGGCACGTAGGCAGCGCATCGCGCAGCGCGGATGCCGCCGCGATCCCGTCCATCCCCGGCATCTCGATGTCGAGCAGCGCCACGTCGGCGGATGTGCGCACCGCGGCATCCACGACCTCGTCGCCGCGACCCACCTCGGCGACCACCTCGATGTCGGGCTCGAGACCGAGCAGGGCCGACAGGGCGCCGCGCACGAGTGCCTGATCGTCGGCGATGAGCAGGCGGATCACAGCGTCACCTTCAACAGGAATCCGCCCCACTCGCTGCGGCCGAGCATCAGACGCCCGCCGGCCGCCTCCACTCGTTCGCGCAACCCGATCAGTCCGCTGCCCGCCGTCCCCGCGCCGGATGCCGGTCCCACCCCGTCGTCCTCGATGCTCACGCTGCGGCCGCTGAGGCGCACGCGGCAGCGCGACGCGTGCGCGTGGCGGATCACGTTGGTCACGCCCTCGCGGACGATCCAGCCCGCCAGCTCACGCCGCTCTGCGGGCACGTTCTCGGTGGCGGTGGGAAGTTCAGCGGCGATGCCGGCGGCATCCAGCGCCTGCCGAGCGGCCGCCAGCTCACCCGCCACCGTGATGCCGCGGTAGCCGGCGACCGTCGCGCGCACATCGGCCAAGGCGCCCCTCGCGAGGGCCTCGACCTCGGCGACTTCCGCCTTGGCCCGCGCGGCATCGACGTCGATCAGTCGGCCTGCCAGCTCGGTCTTCACCGTGATCACGGTGAGCGAGTGACCGAGGATGTCGTGAAGGTCGCGCGCGACGCGGCTGCGTTCGCGCTCGACGGCCATCTGCGCCATCTGATCCCGCGTGGCGCGCAGGGCGTTCATCGCGGCGATGTTGCGGCCGAACGCCGCCATCATCGCGGAGATCGAGACGATGATAGCCGGCAGGAACAGCACGCCTTCCGTCCACCCGTCCGAGATCACGCCCGTGACAAGGGCGGTCGCTCCCAGCACGAGCAGCAGCGTCCAGGTGGTGCGCAAGCGGACGACGGCCATGCCGATCGCAACGCCCACGTAGCTCCACACACCGCGGACATCCCACCCGATCCACGGGAAGAGGGTGAAGGAGAGGAGGAACAGCCAGGCCGCCGGCAGCAGTCGCAGCCGCGGCGGCAGAAGGCGCGACACAGGGATCGCCATCAGAAACGATGCAGCGAACAGCACCAGCAGGGCGATCACGACCGCGCTCGAGATCGCGGTGTCCGCGGCGGCGACGGCCTCGGTGGCCACGATGAACAGCCAGATGAGCGAGATCGAGCCGCCGACGTACCAGCCTCGGGCGGCGCGGGCGGTCAGCAGCTCGCGCGCCGTGGGTGTCGTCGACGAGGCGGGGACCGGGGGGATGTCCCACCCGGTCCCGTCGAGATCGTCTCGTGTCGCGCTCACGGACTTCACTGTAGGGCGCGCCGACTCAGACGCGCTTGGTGTCGCGCCGGAACGCCCACGTCGTGCCGGCGACGAACAGCACGAGCCAGACGAGCGCGTTGACCAGCCACATCGCGTCGAAGCTCTCGCCGGTCAGCGGTGAGCGGGCGAGCTCGCCGATGCCATAGACCGGGGTGAACTTCGCGATGGTCTGCATGAAGTCGGGCATGCTGCTCAGCGGGTAGAAGAGGCCGCCGAGGAAGGACAGGAACACGACGACGAGGCTCGTCACCTGCGCGGCGTTCTCGCTCGGCATGAGGTAGCCGACGAACAGTCCGAGCGTCGTGAACACGGCGCTCGCGAGCACCCAGCCGACGAGCCCCGTGCCGATCCACTGACCGACGCTGAGCTGGATGCCGCTGATCGCGCCGGCCGCATATGTGGCGACGACCGCGAGAAGGCCCAGCACCATGCCCGCGATCATCTTGATGATGATGTTGACGAGGGGGTTCAGGGGCGTCAGGCGCAGCTGCCGGCTCCAGCCCTGCGTGCGTTCCAGGGCGACGGCCGCGCCGGTCTGCGTGGCCGACATCATGGCGCCGTACATCGCCATCGACACCATGATGTACGCCGCGACCGACACGCCGCCGTCGGCGACGGGCGTCGCCGTGAGCTGCTCATCGCGCAGACGCAGACCGATGATGACGTACATCACGACCGGGAACGCGATGGTGAAGAAGAGGGTGCGGCGATTGCGCAGGCGGCGCTTGAGCTCGATGCCGAGGTAGGTGAGGTTGAAGCCGCCGAGCGGCGGGACGCGCCGGTCGAGGGTGACGCGATCGGCGGACAGTGCCGACGGCGCGGAGGATGCGGTGCTCATGCGGAGGCTCCTTCGGAGGTGAGGGCGAGGAAGACGCTCTCGAGGTTCTGTGAGGTGATCTCGATGTCGCGGGCCGCCGTCTCGGTGAGGAGGTGGCGCGCGACGGCATCCGAGTCCTTCGTGTGGATGCTGATGCGGTCGCCGGCGAACTCGACGTCGTCGACGCCGGCGAGTGCGGCCAGGCGCGCGGGGTCGGCGCCCGGGAGGGTGGCGCGCACGATGCGGCCGGAGACCAGGTTCTTGATCTCGGCGGTGGAGCCGTCGGCGACGATGCGGCCTCGGCTCATGAGCACGATGCGGTCGGCGTACTCGTCGGCCTCGTCGAGGTAGTGCGTGGCGAAGAGCACGGTGCGTCCGCGCGCGGCGTCGGCGCGGATCGCGCTCCAGAACGCGCGGCGGCCCTCGACGTCCATCCCGGTCGTGGGCTCGTCGAGAATCAGCAGACCCGGGTCGCTCAGCAGCGCCATCGCGAAGCGCAGCCGCTGCTGCTGACCGCCGGAGCACATCCCGACGCGCCGGTTCGCGATCTCGCTGATGCCGGCGCGCTGCATGACCTCCTCGACCGGGCGGGTGTCGGCGAACAGGCTCGCCGTGAGCGCGAGCGTCTCGCTGACGGTGATGTCCTTCAGCAGACCGCCGGTCTGCAGCACCGCGGAGACGAGCCCGTGCGAGATGGCCGCGCGAGGGCTCTCGCCGAAGACGCGGACAGCGCCGACGTCGGGGTCGGAGAGCCCCAGCAGCATGTCGATCGTGGTGGTCTTGCCGGCGCCGTTCGGGCCGAGGAAGGCGACGATCTCGCCCGGGCGCACCCGCAGATCGACGCTCTCCACCGCTCGGACACTGCCGAAGCTCTTGCGCAGGCCCGCGGCATCCACCGCGAGCAGTCCCTGGTTCTCATCCATGTCTCCGACTCTGCCCGCGCGCCGGCCCGTGCACCGCACACGGCCGTCACGACTGCGCCATGACATTCGTCACGGCCGAAAACTCGTCGGCGTACTCGCGTGACGAATCGTCGGTTTCGCACTCTCTTCGAAGGGACGCAAGGAGGAGACATGACCGCTTCCGCGGGTGCGGCGCTGCGGCGCGTGACGATCGTCGACCCATCGAGCGCTCGCAGGGCGCACGCGCGCGAGCTGCTGGCGGGTCGCCTGGGTATGCGGGTGGTCGCCGAAGCCGCCACGGTCGGCGAGGTCGTGGCGCGCCGCCCGGCGGGCACGCACCCGTCGCAGGTGCTGTTCCTCGTCGTCACCGACCGCGTCGAGACCGACCTGTCGGCCCTCGCTGCGTGTCGACGAGCCGGAATGCGCGTGGTCGCCCTCACCGCCGACGCCCCCGACCACGTCGTCCGGACCTTGATGGATGCCGGGGTGGAGGGCATCGTGTCCTCGCGGGAGTCCGAGGGTGTCGTGCTGGCGGTCGTCGATGCGGTGCGGCGGGGTGCGCGCGCCTGGTCGCCGCGCACGCGCGCGAAGCTCGACGCGCTCGCGGTACGCCCCGCCCTCAGCGTGCAGGAGTCGCGTCTGATGGTGCTCTATGCCTCCGGTCTCACGATCAGCGAGGTCGCCGATCGCCTCGGCGTGCGCGGCGACACCGCCCGCAAATACCTCAACCGGGTGAAGGCCAAGTACGCCGCCGTCGGTCGTCCCGTGCGCACCAAGACAGAGCTCTCCCAGGCCGCGCGCGACGACGGTCTGCTCCCGCCCGGCCCGCCGCCCGCGCGGGACCTCTGACCGTCGCGGTCGGTGTCGGCCGGCGAAACCCCGCGTCACGCGCAGTGGTGCCGGGTTTCATTCCTGTTACAAAAAGCGCGATCACGAGGCAGATCGGCGATGTGCACGACAGGATAGCGACCTGAGTCCCGCCTGCCTGGCGGGGCCTACCGACATACAGCAGAGGTACTCACACATGGCACTGCACTTCAGTTCGCCGGGCTCCGCCCGCGCACGCACCGCGCTGGCAGCGGGCGCGCTCGCCGTCTCCGCGCTGCTCCTCGCCGGCTGCGCCGGCGGCGGCAACACGGGCGGATCGACCGACGGCGCGGCATCCGGGCCCATCATCATCGGCACGACCGACAAGGTCACCACGCTCGACCCGGCCGGCTCGTACGACAACGGCTCGCTCGCCGTGCAGACCCAGGTCTTCCCGTACCTGGTGAACACCGACTACAACTCCAACAAGGTCGTCCCCGACCTGGCCGAGTCGGCCGAGTTCACCGCGCCCAACGAGTACACGGTGAAGCTGCCGGCGGGCCTGAAGTGGGCCAACGGCCACGACCTGACCTCGTCCGACGTGAAGTTCTCGTTCGACCGCAACCTGAAGATCGCCGACCCCAACGGTGCATCGAGCCTGCTGTACAACCTCGACAGCGTCTCGACCCCCGATGACACGACCGTCGTCTTCAAGCTGAAGACCGACAACGACCAGGTCTTCCCCTTCATCCTCACGTCCTTCCCGGGCGCGATCGTCGATGAGGAGGTCTTCTCGGCCGACGCCGTCACGCCCGACCAGGACATCGTGAAGGCCGACGCCTTCGGCGGCCCCTACTCGATCACGAAGTGGGACTTCAACAAGACGGTCGAGTTCACGCCCAACAAGAACTACAAGGGTCTGCTCGCCGCGCCCAGCAACTCGGGCGCCGTGCTCAGCTACTTCGCCGAGTCGTCGAACCTGAAGCTCGCCGTCCAGCAGGGCGACGTCGACGTGGCCTACCGCAGCCTGTCGTCGACCGACGTGGCCGACCTGTCGGGCAACGACAAGGTCAAGGTCGTCGAGGGTCCGGGCGGCGAGATCCGCTACATCGTCTTCAACTTCAACACGCAGCCGTACGGCGCGACGACCGCCGAGGCCGACCCGGCCAAGGCGCTCGCCGTCCGTCAGGCGGTGGCCGATCTGCTCGACCGCAAGACGATCTCCGACCAGGTCTACAAGGGCACCTACACCCCGCTCTACTCGTACGTCCCGGCCGGGTTCGCCGGGGCGACCGACGCCCTGAAGGGTCTCTACGGCGACGGCAACGGAGGCCCCAGCGCCGACAAGGCGAAGGCGGCGCTGGCTGCGGCCGGTGTGACGACGCCCGTCGCGCTGAGCCTGCAGTACAGCCCCGACCACTACGGCCCGTCGTCGGGTGACGAGTACGCGCTGGTCAAGCAGCAGCTCGAGAAGGACGGCCTCTTCACGGTCAACCTGCAGTCGACCGAGTGGGTGCAGTACTCCAAGGACCGCACCGCCGACGTCTACCCGGCCTACCAGCTCGGCTGGTTCCCGGACTACTCCGACGCCGACAACTACCTGACGCCGTTCTTCCTGGAGAAGAACTTCCTGGGCAACCACTACGTCAACCAGGAGGTCAACGACCTGATCCTCAAGCAGGCCGTCGAAACGGATGCCGCCACCCGCACGTCCGACATCGAGAAGATCCAGGACCTCGTGGCCAAGGACCTCTCGACGGTGCCGCTGCTGCAGGGCGCTCAGGTCGCGGTGACCGGTGCCGACGTGAAGGGCGTCACGCTCGACGCGTCGTTCAAGCTGCGTTTCGCACCGATCACGAAGTAACGCGCCCGGGCGCTTCGACGCGTCGCTGCGCTCCTCGCTCAACGACCGGGGGATCTCACTCCCGGTCGTTGAGCGAGCGCAGCGCGTCGCACCGCCGATCATCCGTAGAGTAGGCATCCATGACCAGCACCGTCGCGGCATCCTCCGTCGCCGAGCCGCCTCCCGCGCTGGAGGTCCGCAAGACCGGATCGGGTTCGGCGCTCGGCAGGTACATCCTCATCCGGTTCCTGCTGATCTTCCCGACCGTGCTGATCCTCGTGACGCTGGTCTTCTTCCTCATCCGCCTCACCGGCGACCCGATCACCGCCGCTCTCGGCGGGCGGCTGCCGGCCGATCAGCTGGCCGAGCGCATCCACGAGGCCGGCTACGACCGGCCGATCATCGTGCAGTACATCGAGTACCTCGGCCGCATCTTCACCTTCGACTTCGGCACGACCATCACCGACAATCAGCCGGTGGTGCAGGTCATCGCCACCTACGGCACCGCGACCCTCGAGCTGGTGCTGTACTCGCTCGTGGTCGCCTTCATCGTCGGCATCCCGCTCGGCCTCGTCGCCGCGGCGCTGCGCGACCGCTGGCCCGACGCGGTGCTGCGCGTGAGCGCGATCCTCTTCTACGCGACGCCGGTGTTCTTCGCGGGCTTGGTCGCCAAGCTCGTCTTCGGGGTCTGGCTCGGCTGGCTGCCGATCTCGGGGCGCGCGAGCGTGCGCACCGAGCTGGCGATCGGCCGTAACGGCGGCACCGGCATCTACCTCATCGATGCCATCGCCTCCGGAAACCCGGCCTACGTGCAGGACGTGCTGCTGCACGCGGTGCTGCCCGCGCTCACGCTGGGACTGCTGACTGCCGGCATCTTCCTGCGACTGGTGCGCACGAACGTCATCGGCACCTTCAACATGCCCTACATCGACGCGGCCCGCTCGCGCGGCGTGCGCGAGGGGCGTCTGGTGCGCACGCACGCGTACAAGCCCGCCCTCATCCCGATCATCACGGTCATCGGCCTGCAGATCGCGCTCATGCTCGGCGGCGCGGTGCTCACCGAGACGACCTTCGAGTGGAAGGGTCTCGGCTTCCAGCTGGCCGCGTATCTGGGTTCGCGCGATTTCGTCGCCGTGCAGGGGATCGTCGCGATGATCGCCATCATCGTCGCGGTGACGAACTTCGCCGTCGACATCATCGCCGCGCTCATCGACCCGCGGGTCCGGTACTGAGGAGGGATGCGAACATGACGAAGTCTCGCCTCATCGACCGGATGCCGGTCGTCCACCAGCTGCGCCAGAGCGTCGGCCTGCAGCGCGGCATGCTCGTCGCGGGCCTCGTGCTGACCGGCATCTTCGTGTTCTGCGCGATCTTCGCGCCGCTCATCGCCCCCTACGGCTACGCGCAGCTGGACGGGCCCGACGGCAACTTCGGCGCGCAGCAGCCGCCCAGCGCAGCGCATCTGCTGGGCACGACGGTCGGCGGCTACGACGTGCTCTCCCGAGTGATCTGGGGTGCGCAGACCGCGCTGTACGTCGTGATCGTCGCGATCGCGCTGTCGGTGTTCATCGGCATTCTGCTGGGTCTGGTCTCGGGCTATCTCGGCGGGTGGGTCGACCGCACGCTCGTGGTCGTCGCCGATGCGATCTACGCGTTCCCGACGCTGCTGCTGGCGATCGTGGTGGCCATCGCGATCAGCGGGGGCCAGTCCGGACTGTGGCCGGGAATCCTGGCGGCGGCGGCATCCATCACCGTCGTCTTCATTCCGCAGTACTTCCGCGTCGTCCGCGCCGAGGTCGTGCGCATCAAGGGTGAGGCGTTCGTCGAGTCGGCGAAGGTGATCGGCGCGTCGACGCCGCGCATCATGTTCCGTCACGTGCTGCGCAACTCCACGCGCACGTTGCCGCTGATCGTGACCCTCAACGCGTCGGAGGCCATCTCGACCCTCGCCGCGCTGGGCTTCCTCGGCTTCGGCATCCAACCCACGGCCGCGGCCGAATGGGGTTACGACCTCAACAAGTCCATCAGTGACGTCGCCGCGGGCATCTGGTGGACCGCGATCCCGCCGGGCATCGCGATCGTGCTGACGGTGCTGGGCATCACCCTCATCGGCGAGAGCCTCAACGACCTCGCCGACCCGCGCCTGCGCGCGCGGCGACGGGCGGGCTCGGCGAAGACGGCACCGACTCCGGCGGATGCCGTCGCGGCGAGCGAGCCGGCCTCGCGCGAGTTCATGGGAGAGGTGGAGTGATGGCGGCGACGTCTTCCGACGCACGGGCGGTCGACATCCGCGACCTGGATGTCACCTTCGCCACCGACGGCGGCGACGTGCACGCGGTGCGAGGGGTGAGCCTCGATGTGCGCCCGGGCGAGGTGCTGGCGATCGTCGGCGAGTCGGGAAGCGGCAAGACCGTCACGGCGCGCAGCATTCTGGGCCTGCTGCCCGAGACCGCCCTCACCCAGGGCGCGGTCGTGCTCGACGGCACGGATGTCATCGGCCTCGACCGCGAGGCGATGCGCCGGGTGCGGGGCACGAAGGCCGCGATGATCTTCCAGGAGCCCTCGACGGCCCTCAATCCCGTCTTCACCGTGGGGTGGCAGTTGGCCGAGGGCCTGCGCGCCCACGGCAGGTACACCAAGAAGCAGGCGCGTGCGCGGGCGATCGAGATGCTCGGTCGCGTCGGCATCCCCGAGCCCGAGCGGCGCGTCGACGACTACCCGCACCAGTTCTCCGGCGGGCAGAAGCAGCGCATCGTCATCGCCACGGCGCTGGCGCTCGATCCGACCGTGATCATCGCCGACGAGCCGACCACGGCGCTCGATGTCACGGTGCAGGCCGAGATCCTCGACCTGCTGCGGCGCCTCCGCGACGAAGACGGAACGGCGATCGTGCTGATCACGCACAACATGGGCGTCGTGGCCGACCTCGCCGACCGGGTGGCGGTCATGCTGAACGGCGAGGTCGTCGAGACCGCGCCCGCCTCGGAGCTGTTCGCCGCGCCTCGCGACGACTACACGAGGCGCCTGCTCGCCGCCGTGCCGCGGCTGGAGATCATCGACCGCCAGCTGCCGGCGGGCGCCGCCGAGGCGGTGCCGGTCGTCGCGGCATCCGACCTGGTCATCGAGTACGCCGGGCGCCTGCGTCGTGCCGGATTCCGCGCCGTCGACCGGGTCAGCTTCTCGATCGCGCCCGGCGAGGTCGTGGGCCTGGTCGGCGAGAGCGGTTCGGGAAAGACCACGATCGGCCGCGCGATCGCCGGGCTCACGCCGGTGACCGGCGGCTCGCTGCGGGTGCTCGGCGTCGAGATGAACGGGGTCAAGGAGCGTACGTTCCGGCCCCACCGCAAGGACCTCGGGTTCGTGTTCCAGGATCCGGCGACGAGTTTCAACCCGCTGCTGACGATCGCCCAGAACGTCGCCGAGCCGTTGATCGTGCACGGCGGGGCTCGGGATGCCGCTGATGCCCGCGACCGCGTCGACGAGCTGCTCGAGGCCGTGCAGCTGCCGAAGGCGTTCGGCGACCGCTTCCCGCACGAGCTGTCGGGCGGGCAGCGCCAGCGGGCCTCGCTGGCCCGCGGTCTCGCGCTCGATCCGAAGCTGCTCATCGCCGACGAGCCCACCAGCGCGCTCGACGTGTCGGTGCAGGCGCGCGTGCTCGAGCTGTTCGGCGAGCTGCAGGAGCGGTTCGGCTTCGCGACCCTCTTCATCACGCACGACCTCGCGGTCGTCGACATGCTGGCTCACCGGGTCGTCGTGCTGCACAAGGGCACCATCGCCGAGACCGGTCCGACCGCGCGCGTGCTCGGCGACCCGCAGGACGACTACACCCGCACGCTCATCGCCTCGCTGCCGGTGCCCGATCCCGCTGAGCAGGCCGCGCGCCGCGAGGCCTGGCGCGCCGCCCGCGGCTGAACCCGCGGCATCCGCGGCCGCGGCCCCGCGTGGCGTGCGTAACTCCGCCTGGATGGCGTCGGCGCGGGCGTGCGGCGCTGGCGTGCGCGGTTCAGGCGGAGTTGTGCACGCGGGGCGCTCGACGCCCCGCACGTCGACGCGACCCTCGACGGCGGCGTCGCTCTGGCGTGGGACACGGTGGAGACGATCCGCAGTTTCGACCCCGACTACCAGCCGGCGTCCGGCGGACACCGCATCGCGCTCGCGTTCGTCAAGGACAGTCCGGCAGAGGTGGATGCCGCGTATGCCGCCCTCGTCGCCGCGGGCCACGAGGGTCACGTTCCGCCGTTCGACGCGTTCTGGGGTCAGCGCTACGCGACGGTGCTCGACCCCGACGGCAACGCCGTCGACCTGTTCGCGCCGCTGCCGGCAGCCTGAGCCGGCCGTCGCGCGGCCGCCGGCGCGCACCGTTTCACGTGCAACGGCGGTCTCAGTTCGACAGGTTCTCGATGATCGAGGCGAACACGCCCAGCGGGCCGAACAGCATCAGCAGCAGCGCCGCGCCGATCACGATGATCGCGGCCCATGGCACGCGCCGCCGCAGTCGTCTGCCCTCCGGCGCGACGCCGGGAGGTGGACCCAGGGATGCCGCGGGCGCCGCGAACGGCAGTGCCGCCGATCCCGCCGCGTCACGCGCGGGGAGGGCCGCGCCGGTCGCCGGTGCGGCGAGGCGCTCGTCGCGCCAGCGCTCCCACTGGGCGAGCTTGTCGAGCAGGGCCGCCACCACGGAGAACAGCCAGGCCCAGGTGGCCGGGTCGAGCGTCGACGCCTCGCGCGGCGTGTAGAGGAAGAGCCAATCGTCGACGATCTCGATGTCGAGGGCGGCGGCGTGGTCGACGAACCGCGCCATGATGTCGGGCGTGAAGAGGTAGAGCGCGTCGGCCTCGTAGCCGGACGGGCAGTAGAGCGTGAAGGTGCGGTCGAAGTCGCCCTCCAGACTCAGCCGCTGCGACCCGTCGAGCGCGGCCGGCAGGTTGGAGCCGAATAGGCTGTTGTTGCCGACGGCATCCAGCACGATGTTGGGCAGCGGGGTCGACAGCTTGACGGCGACGTAGCCCCACCGATGCGTCGACTCGTTCTTGCCCGAGCCCGTGCGGTACACATAGTTGCCGAACTCGACGAAGCGCGGCCTCTCGCCGCGGACCACGTCGCTCGCGATGCGCCCGTGTCCGATGCCGAACACCATTCCCGGCAGCGGTGGGTTCGACACCGACGGGTACCAGGTCATCGCGTTGGCCCGCGCGAAGCGGTCGAGGCGCCACCACCGCTCCCCCGTGCGGGCGCCGAACATGCGCACCAGCGCGGTCGCGAGCACCGCGACCACACCGACGGCCACGAGGATCGGCGCGATCATGAAGGGCGAGAACCCGCCCCCGGATGCCGTCATCATGCCGCCCACGACACCGATCACCGTCGACCCGAAGACGAAGAGCACGGCCACGACGGCGAGCACGGCGAAGACGGCCCGCGACGCGATGTTCGACGCCGGTGCCCGTCCACTCGCGCGCAGGTCGCGCACGTAGGCGCGCACGGTCGCCCGGTCGGCGGGCTCGATGAGCGGTCGCGCGTCGAAGGCCGAGGATGCCGCGGGCGTGCTCATATCGCCACGCTACCCGGGCGAGCTTTCAGGGCGCCGTCAGCGCGTCCTCGTCGCGATAACGGCCTCGCAACTCTTTCTCGACGGCGACCCCCGGAAGGCCCACGGTCACCACGATCAGTCCCAGCACGAGCGCGACGGCGCCGACGAGGTACGCCGCCCAGGCGCCGTCGACGAAGCTCAACCGCGCCGCCTCGAGGATCTGCGCCGCGTAGGCGGGGTTGTTGGCGGCCACGTGGGCGGCCGACGCGTACGACGCCTGCAGGGCCCGGGTGATGTCGTCGGAGAGCGATGCGGCTTCGGGAGAGGCGGCGATGAGCCCGGCGAACACGTGCGAGAACCCGCCGGCGAGCACGGCACCGAGCAGCGCCTGCATCACGGCGCCGCCGAGGTCGGTCTGCAGGTCGCTGGTCGCCGAGGCCATGCCCGCGCGGCGCACCGGGGTGCTGCTGGTCAGGGAGCGGGATGCCGCGGTCATCACGAACGACGCACCCCCGCCGACCAGGGCGAACGCGAGCGCGATGATCACCGGCGGTGTGGTCTCGTTCCACGCGAGCATCGTGCCGAAGGCGGCGATGAGCACGACGTAGCCGACGATCATCGCCATCCGCGTGCCGCGTTCGACGAGGACCGCCGCCAGCGGGGCGCACACGAGCAGCGCGATCGCCGCCGGGATGAGCGCGATGCCCGCCTGCAGGGCGTCGTAGCCGAGGATGTTCTGCAGGTACTGCTGACCGACGAACATCGCTCCGACGAGCGCGCCGAAGGCGAGCGTGCCCGCGACGGCCGGCACCCAGAACAGCCGTCGCCGTGCGATCGACAGATCGTAGAGGGGCGCGGCGACCCGCAGCTGGCGCGCCGCGAAGGCGGCGATCAGCACCGCCGCCGCGACGAGCAGGCCCACCCCCGCACCCGTCTCCCCCGGGGCGAAGACGACGCCGAGACCGAGCACCAGTGCGGCCACGGCGACGACCGACAGGATGCCGCCGAGATGATCGACCGGCTCGTCGGACTCCGCCACGCCCCGCGGAATCGACCGTGCGGCGATGAGCAGCGCCACGACGGCGACGGGTACGGGCAGCAGCAGGGCGATGCGCCAGCCGAACGCGACGACGAGCGCCCCCGAGATCACCGAGCCGGCGACCGTCGCCACCGCCCCGGTGGCCGTCCACAGGGCGATTGCGCGCACGCGTGCCGGGCCCTCCGCCCAGAGGGCGGTGATCAGGGCGAGCGTCGTCGGAAACGCGCAGCCCGCAGCGATGCCGGTGAGCACGCGCGCGCCCATGAGGAACTCGATCGTCGGGGCGAGGCTTGCCGCGGTGCCGGCGATCAGCAGACCGATCAGTCCGGTGCACAGCAGGCGCACCCGGCCGTAGCGGTCGCCGAGGGCGCCGGCGTACAGCACGGTCATCGCGAGCCCCAGCCCCGTGCCGAGAGCGACGAGGTTGAGCGTCGTCTGCGGGGCGTCGAAGGTGCCGGCGATGTCGGGCAGGGCGACGCTGGCGCCGCCGGTGGTCAGATTGCAGACCGCGGCCGCCATCAGCAGAGCGGTCAGCACCGCGCCCGTGCGCGCGGGAACGTGCGTGCCCGGCATCCACCGTCCTTCCGTCGCCCCCGTCGTCCACGAGCGTAGCGGTCGTCGGGTAGACTGTTGTGGTTGCCCGTCTGCGTTCCGTCGCGGAACAGAGTTCGGGCACGTGCATCAACCCTCCTGATGCCGGGAAATGCCCGGCATCCGTTCTAGTCCGAAGGAGGTGGGTTAGTGACGCACTCACACCAGTACGAGCTCATGGTCATCCTCGACCCCGAGATCGACGAGCGTCAGGTCGCCCCCAAGCTCGACGGGTTCCTCAAGGTGATCACCGCAGACGGTGGCTCCATCGAGAACGTCGACGTCTGGGGCAAGCGTCGCCTGGCGTACGAGATCCAGAAGAAGAACGAGGGCATCTACGCCGTCGTCAACTTCACCGCCACGAGCGAGGCCACGCAGGAGCTCGACCGTCAGCTCAAGCTGAACGAGCAGATCATGCGTACCAAGGTCCTGCGTGCCGAGGAGGCGATCGCTCAGGTCGCCGCCGAGAAGGAGCGCGCCGAGGCCAAGGCCGCCCGCAAGGCAGCGAAGGCGTAAGGACGATGGCCGGCGAGACCGTCATCACCGTCGTGGGAAACCTCACGGCAGACCCCGAGCTGCGCTACACGCAGAACGGCCTGCCCGTCGCGAACTTCACCATCGCGTCGACGCCGCGCAACTTCGACCGTCAGGCCAACGAGTGGAAGGACGGCGAAGCGCTGTTCCTCCGTGCGTCGGTGTGGCGCGAGTTCGCCGAGCACGTCGCCGGTTCGCTGACGAAGGGTTCCCGTGTCATCGCGACCGGTCGGTTGAAGCAGCGTTCCTACCAGGACCGCGAGGGCAACAACCGGACCGCGATCGAGCTGGAGGTCGACGAGATCGGCCCCTCGCTGCGGTATGCCACGGCTCAGGTCACGCGTGCCGCCTCCGGCGGAGGCAACTACGGGGGCGGCCAGCAGTCGCGCCCGCAGCAGGTGCAGCAGGAAGAGCCGTGGGCGACCCCGGGCTCTGCCGCACCCGACGCCTGGAGCGCACCCGGCGCCTACGGCGACGACACTCCTTTCTGATCGTCGCCGCCGGGGGTTGAGCGAGGCCCGCAGGGCCGAGTCGAAACCCTCACGCAGAAAATCTTGGATGCCTCGGCATCCGCTCACATCTAAGGAAAACAATGGCTGGAAAGGCTACCGGCGATCGCCGTAAGCCGCGGAAGGGCGCGAAGAACGCCGCTCCCGCGAAGGCGATCCGCGTCGGCGTCATCGACTACAAGGACGTCGCAACGCTTCGCAAGTTCATCTCGGAGCGCGGCAAGATCCGCGCCCGTCGTATCACCGGTGTCTCGGTGCAGGAGCAGCGTCTGATCGCCAAGGCGATCAAGAACGCCCGCGAAATGGCGCTCCTGCCTTACGCCGGCGCTGGCCGCTAAGGAGCACCCATCATGGCAAAGCTGATTCTCACGAACGAGGTTGCCGGGCTCGGAAGCGCCGGCGACGTCATCGAGGTCAAGAACGGGTACGCCCGCAACTACCTCATCCCTCAGGGCTTCGCTGTGGCGTGGACCCGCGGTGGCGAGAAGCAGGTGGCGTCGATCCGCGCCGCCCGTGACGCCCGTGCGATCCACGACCACGAAGAGGCCGTCGCGCTCAAGGACACCCTCGAGTCGAACAAGGTCAAGCTGTCGGTCAAGGCCGGCAAGGAAGGCCGCCTCTTCGGGTCGGTCAAGACCGCCGACGTGGCCGACGCGGTCAAGGCAGCGGGTTTCGGTGACCTCGACAAGCGCAAGATCCACATCACCGCGCCCATCAAGGCCGTCGGTGAGCACGAGGCGACCGTGCGTCTGCGCGACGACCTCACCGCTGTGATCACCCTCCAGGTGGTCGCCGCCAAGTAAGACCCGCCGGGTTTCCCGGTCGTTGAGCGAGGCGCGCAGCGCCTCGTCGAAACGCCGCACGGATGCCGTGACCTCCCCCAAGGTGAGGTCACGGCATCCGTCGTTTACGCCCTGACGGTGCGGGGGCCGGCGCCAGGCACGGTCGCCGGCCCCCGCCGCCGGGGGTCATTCGGTGCGGCTGCGGCGGCGTGCGGTGAGCATCACCCCCAGCGCGAGGGCGAGCAGCCCGCCGACCAGCGGCAGCATGTCGAGCACGCCGCCGGTGACGGCGAGCGTCTTCACCGGACCGCTGGCGGCGACCATTCCGGTGATCGGCGTGCCGCCGGTGGTCGGCGTCGTACCGGGGTTGCCCGGGTTGCCGCCGGGGTTTCCGGGGTTGCCCGGGTTGCCGGGGTTTCCGGGGGTGCCGGTGGTCGGCCCCGTCGTGGTGGCGTCGCCGACGACCGCGACGGCGTTGCCGCCGAGCGTGATCGGCGCGGTGATCGGCAGGCCCAGCTGCGTGCCCCCGAGGATGCCGTCCAGGCCGCTCGTGGTGGAGCCGCCGGTCGTGGTGCCGGAGGTGGCGGCCGGGGCCGTGGTGGTGGCCTTGGTGGTCTCGGCGTCGCCGAGCACCGAGATGGCGTTGCCGCCGGCGGTGATCGGTGCGGTGATCGGGGCGAGCACCTGGGTGCCGCCGAGGATGCCGTCCGTGCCGTCGGTGGTGGCGCCGCCCGTCGATCCGTTGCCGGTGCCGGTGGGGGCCGTGGTGGCCTTGGTGCTGTCGGCGTCGCCGAGGACCGAGATGGCGTTGCCGCCCGCGGTGATCGGTGCGGTGATCGGGGCGAGCACCTGGGTGCCGCCGAGGATGCCGTCAGTGCCGTCGGTGGTGGCGCCTGCCGTCGATCCGTTGCCGGTGCCGGTGGGGGCCGTGGTGGTGGCCTTGGTGCTGTCGGCGTCGCCGAGCACCGAGATGGCGTTGCCGCCCACGGTCACCGGTGCGGCGACGTTCACGACGCCCTGGGTGCCGCCCAGGATGCTGTCGGAGCCGCTCGTGGTGGGTGCGGGAGCCTCCGGTGCCGCCGGCGCCGCTGCGGGTGCCTCAGCGGGCTGCGAGGTCGCGGCATCCGTGCTCTCGGCGTCACCGAGGACGGAGACGGCGTTGCCGCCGAGCGTCACCGGCAGGACGACATCGATGAGGGCCTGGGTGCCCGAGCCGGCGCCGTCGGAACCGCTCGTCGACGCGTCACCGCTGCCGACCGAGATCGACGGGGTCGAGGTCTGCGCGTCGGTGCTGGTGGCGTCGCCGAGCACCGAGATGCCGTTGCCGGCGACCGTGACGGGCACCGCGACGGAGATGAGCCCCTGGGTGCCCGACAGCAGACCGTCGTCACCCGTTGTCTCGGCCGCCTGGGCGACCGTTGCGCCGAAGAGCGTGATGCCTCCGGCCAGGAGCGTGCCCCACAGGGCGCGCTTGAGGTTGGTGTTCATGATGATTTCTCTCCTGAGAGTGTTGGGGGGTATGCGCGCACAGCGCGCGGGATCGTGCCGCTCGGAAGGCGGCCGAACCCCCGTCAGTCAGGGGAGACGTCGGTGGCGAACACCGGCGCGGGGAGGGCAGAGTCGTCCTCCGGTCGGCGTCGCAGCACCCAGGCACGGTGTGCAGCGAACAGACCGAAGGCGAGCACAGCGCCCGCGCCGAACGAGAATCCAGCTCCGCTGGAGAGGAACGAGGTGGCGTCCAGGGTGGGACCGAGAAGCCCCCAGCCGCCGGCCGGAGCGCCGGGCGCTGCCGGGTACGCGACAGCGCCCGCGCCCGGAACGAACGAGGTAACGGCGCTGCCGAGCGAGAGTGCGGCCGCTGTCGTCGTGGTCGCGACGCCATGCATGGTCTGATCCCACGCGGCCGACAGCACGGCCAGAGCGGCCGCGGCGGGGGGAGTTCCCACGGCCGGCGCGGAGGGGTCGGAGGAGGATGCCGGGCCGCCGACAGGGGGGACGACGACGCTCGTGATGGGGGTCACGAGCTCGCCGACGACCGGAAGTGAGCTCACGGCGTCGGTGACGGGGGCCGCGGCATCCACGATGGGCTTCACCGCGCCGGTGACCGGCGCGAGAACGGGTGCGAGGGGGTTGACGATCTCGCCGACCGCCGATCCGACGGGGGCGACGACCTGGCCGACCGGTGCGAGCGGCTCGAGGACGGGGGCGACGGAGTCGACGATGCCGCCCACCGGCGGAGCGACGCTCTCGACGACGGGGGCGACGGTCTCGGCGACGGGAGAGAGGATCTCTGCGACCGGGTCGAGGACGGGCGTGGTGACCTTCGAGAGCGTGCTGGAAACGCCGCTCACGAGGGAGCCGAGGGGGTTGTCCGTGTCGTCGGCGGCGTGGGCCGACGGACCGGAGAAGAGCGAGATGGCGAACCAGGCGAACGCGGCTCCGACGCCGAGCGCGCCCAGCATCGCCCATCGCCGTGTCGACTCGGTGGTCGATCGTCCGCGGCGCAGCGGGGGGACTGCGATTGTTGCCATGTTCACCTCCCACGACGATGTGTCGGGATGCCGGCGCACGCCGACACCCATGGAGTGCCTGGAACAGAGAAGATACGCCGATATATCACTCGTGTCCAGACCCCTGTCGCGAAACTTCCGACGCGCCGGGGCGGACACCTCGACTTGACAAGGGCGCATTCATCCCCATGGTTGTCCCCAACCCTCACCCACAGCGTCAACCTTCAAGCGGTACTTCAACCACATTGCGCATCCACAGGTTGTGAATCTGGAAAACCCAGGTCAAAGTACATTTGTGTCGATGAATCTTGAGGTTGCTCGGCGTGTTTCCACAGGTACTGTGCACAGGGTGTCCGGCGTTTCGCGCAGATCATCCACAGAGTTATCCACAGGCCTGTTTGCGACTGTCGGAACCCGTGCCTAACGTGACGTGTGGTCTCGCGGCGGGACCGGTCATCGAGCGTGTGAAGGGGACTGCATGTCGATCGCGGACATCTCCGAGGATCGCTTCGGTGGACCCCTGGAGAGCCGCGGCCCCGAGCGCACGCCGCCGCACGACCTGCTCGCCGAACAGAGCACGCTGGGCGGCATGCTGCTGTCGAGCGACGCCGTCGCCGATGTGATCGAGGCGCTGCGCGGCACCGACTTCTACGTGCCCAAGCACGAGCTGATCTTCGAGGCGATCCTCTCGCTGTACTCGCACGGCGAGCCCACCGATGTCGTCGCCGTGACCGACGAGCTCATCAAGACCGGCGACCTGCAGCGATCCGGCGGTGCCGACTACCTGCACTCACTGACCTCGATCGTGCCGACGGCGGCCAACGCCGCCTATTACGCGTCGATCGTGCGCGAGCGGGCGCTGCTGCGGCGGCTCGTCGAGGCCGGCACGCGCATCGTGCAGATGGGCTACAACGGTCAGGGCGATGCGCTCGACCTCGTCAACAACGCGCAGGCGGAGATCTACTCGGTCACCGGCGCGGAGCAGGCCGAAGACTACGTGCCGCTACAGATCGCGGTGGATGCCGCGGTGGAGGAGATCGAGGCCGCGCGCGGCCGCGACGGTCAGATGACCGGCATCCCCACCGGCTTCTCGGGTCTCGACCAGCTGACCAACGGTCTGCACCCCGGCCAGATGATCATCATCGCGGCGCGTCCCGCCATGGGTAAGTCGACGCTCGCGCTCGACTTCGCGCGGGCCGCGGCGATCAAGGCGCAGCAGCCGACGATCGTCTTCTCGCTCGAAATGGGTCGCAGCGAAATCGCGATGCGTCTGATGAGCGCTGAGGGCGCCATTCCGCTGCAGAGCATGCGCAAGGGCACGCTCGACTCCCGCGACTGGACGACGATCGCGGCGACTCGTGGTCGCATCAACGACGCGCCGCTCTATATCGACGACAGCCCCACATGACGCTCGTAGAGATTCGCGCGAAGTGCCGCAAGCTCAAGCAGCGCGTTGGTCTGAAGATGGTGGTGATCGACTACCTGCAGCTGATGACGTCGGGCAAGCGCGTCGAGAGCCGTCAGCAGGAGGTCTCGGAGTTCTCGCGTGCGCTGAAGCTTCTGGCGAAGGAGCTGCAGGTGCCGGTGATCGCCCTGTCGCAGCTGAACCGTGGTCCTGAGCAGCGCGCCGACAAGAAGCCCGCCCTGAGCGACCTGCGTGAGTCGGGCTCGATCGAGCAGGATGCCGACATGGTGGTGCTGCTGCACCGCGAGGCCGCCTACGAGAAGGACAGCCCCCGCGCCGGCGAGGCCGACCTGATCGTCGCCAAGCACCGTAACGGCCCCACCGACACCATTACCGTCGCCTTCCAGGGTCACTTCTCGCGCTTCACGGATATGGCGCCGGGCGACTTCGGGTAGGAGTCGCATTCAGGTTCCACGTGAAGACGTCGGGATCCGTCGCCACGTGAACTGCTCCCGAGGGGTAGTTCGAGCCTCGAGGGTCAGCGACCGAGGCTCGCGTTCATGATGCCTACACCCGCGAACCAGATCGCTACTCCCGACGCCGCGCCGACCGCCGCAACCCACCAGCTGATCTTGCGGCGGACGAGGCGGATGATCGTCCACACCGCCGCGGCGAGGAACACGACGGGAGGCACGCCGAGAGCGATCAGCCAGCCCACCGACATGAGGCCGGTGTTGCACCGGTCACCGAAGCACCCGTCCGACATCATGACGAGAAAAAGCGACATGAACGCGAGCACCGCGAAGCCGAGGAAGCCGGCGACCATGAGGATCACCGAGGAGATCACGTCGGCGATGCGAGCACCCGATGTGGGTGGCCTCACGGGTGCCTGAGCGCCCGGAGCCACAGACGAAGGGAAGTCCGGCGGCGGTGTCGACATGCGGGAAGTATCGCATAGCCAGGGACCACCGCCGCAGGAGCGGGCGGCGACTCTGAGCCCTCACGAAACGCACCTCGAAGTGCCTTTTGTAGGCCTCACCTTACTCACTCACAATGTGGTTACGAATCAGAAGTGAGGTAATGATCATGTCGTCCAAGGAGACCAATGCGGCGGCCCCGATCGTCATCGAGATGTGGGCGGATCTCAGCTGCCCGTGGTGCTACGTCGGTAAGCATCGACTGCAGCGAGCCATTGATTCCCGCGCGGATGCCGATCGGTTCCAGGTGAAGCTGCGCTCGTTCGAGCTCAACCCGAACGCGCCGCACACACCGGAGACCATCGAGAGCGCCTTCATCCGCTCGCACGGCGGCAACGCGAACGTCGTCCTTCAAGCCGAGCGTCAGATTCAGGCGCTCTCGCAGCGCGAGGGTCTGCCCTTCTCGCTCGACCGGCTCAACGCCAACACCTTCGACTTCCATCGCGTCGTGCACTACGCCGAGGAGGCGGGCAAGGGCCTCGAGTTCTTCTCCCGAGTGCAAGACCGATTCTTCGCCGGAGAGATCAACCCCTTCGATGCCGAGGTGCTCGCACAGGTCGCCGCAGAGGTGGGGCTGTCGACAGACCGCGTTCGCACGGTGCTGACCAGCGACGAATACGCCGATGCCGTGCGCGCCGACACCCATGAAGGTCAAGCACTCGGCATCCAAGGCGTGCCCTTCACCGTCTTCGACCGCCGCTTCGCCGCGTCGGGCGCCCAGTCCGTCGAGGCATACGGGCAGGTGCTCGACAACCTCGTGACAGACGCCACGGACGGTGTGGCATGAGCACCGACGACACCGCGAAGCCCGTCCTGCTCACCTTCGGCGACCCCGCCGCGGCCGCGTGCGATCCCAACGGTGAAGCGTGCGCCCTGCCCACAGCCACCCGCCCGTAACCCACCGACCCCCACACACTGACGAATCTGAGGAAGACTGTGCCCACCATCGCCATCATCGGAGCCGGCTCCGGCCTGGGACTCGCTATCGCGCGCAGCTTCGGTGCCCAGGGATTCGACGTCGCGCTCATCTCCCGCAACCAGGCGAAGCTCGACAGCCTGGTCGCCCAACTCGCCGCCGACGGCATCACTGCCGCCGGCTTCGCCGCCGACGTGCTCGACCGGCCCACCCTCCGCGCAGCGCTGACCGCCGCAACGGCGCACTTCGGCGGCATCGACGTGCTGGAGTACTCGCCGGCCGACGCGTCGGCAGGTCCCCTGGCTCCCGTCGACATCCGTGAAGCCACCCCGGAGAACGTGCAGCCGCAGATCGAGTACTACCTGTACGGCGCGATGACGGCAGCCGACGTCGTTCTGCCCGAGATGCTCGCGATCGGTGCCGGCACGCTGCTGTTCACCACGGGCGCCGGATCGATGTACCCGGTTGCCCAGTACGGCAACGTCACCGCCGGTGGTGCGGCACTGCGCAACTGGGCGCTCAACCTCGGTCAGGCCCTCGCCGGCAGCGGCGTCCATGTCGCCCATGTCGCCATCGCGCTCATGATCGCCGAGCACGCACCCGCGCCCGGACTCGACTTCCTCCCCGCTGCCGACATCGCCCCCCTGTACTGGGACATGCATCACACTCGCGCGGTGCACGAGCTGGTCGTCAAGAAGTAGAGCGAGCGCTATTGGCCGACGGAAGCGAGAATGGCATGCGCCCCAACGCGGCCGACACCCGTGACCTCGTGATCGCGGCGGTTCGCCGCCACGGTCTCGTGGTGGGCGGCCGCCCAGCCGGCCAGCGCCATGACGGCATCCAGCAGCGACCGCCCCAGATCTGTCAGCTCGTACTCCACCCGCGGCGGCACCTCGGGGTAGGCCGTGCGGGTGAGCAAGCCGTCACGCTCAAGGGCCTTGAGTGTGACGGTCAGCATCCGCTGCGAGATGCCCGGAATGCTCGCCTGCAGATCCGAATAGCGCAATGGTCCGCCGCCGAGTGTGCTCACCACCAGCACTGTCCACTTGTCGCCGATGCGGTCGAGCACCTCGCGGATGAAGTCGCTCTCGGCCGGCCATGCCCGGCACGGACCGCTGATCGTCCTCGCTGACGCCATCTTTCGCCCCCGCCGCTCGTGATTACCGACTGAAAGATATGTTGCCACACCATCAGTGCGTATGCCCCGAAAGGACTCTTCTGTGACCACCGTCCTCGTTCTCGGCGGCAGAGGGCGCCGATGCGGTCGTGAGTGCGCTCAACAACTCACGCGCGAGCGACAACCCCTGGTCTAAGGCGGTGAGCCCGCCGAGCTTCATGACGGATGCCACCCGCGACACCTTCGCGGTCATGAGAGAGAAGGGCATCCGTCGCATCGCCGTCGCCTCCACCATGGGCGCCGGCGACTCCTGGGCTTCGTTCAACCTGCTGTTCAAAGCGTTGATCAAGAGCTCCGGCATTCGCCACGGCTACAACGACCACCACGGCGTCGACGCCGTCGTTCGTGCTTCGGATGCCGAGTGGGTCATGGTCCGCTCCGTCGCACTGTCTGATGCCACACCTCGCGGGCCGGTGCGCGCCGCTCAGATGGAGCAGGCGAAGCCGGGCTTCACCATCAGCCGCGCCGACGTCGCCCGGTTCCTTCTCGACTCCCTGGAGGACGACACCTGGCTGCGCCAGGCGCCGCTGATCTGGAACGCGCGGGCGCCGCGCTGACCACTGTTCCACCCGTCATCACCACACCACAACCGAAGGAATCACTCATGTCGATCGCCTACTGGATCATTGCCGGTCTGCTCGCCCTGGTCTACCTCACCGCCGGGGGTATGAAGGCCTTCCGCTCTCCCGATGCCCTTGTCGCCGGGGGCATCGCCTGGGCGAAGGACGAATCGCTGCCGCTCGTCCGCGTGATCGGTGTCGTCGAGGTGTTGGGAGCGCTCGGTCTGATCCTGCCCCGCTGACAGGCATCGCTCCGATCCTGGCTCCCCTCGCCGCCATCGGGCTCGCGGTCGTGCAGGTCGGCGCCGTGATCTTCCACGTGCGTCGCGGCGAAGCCAGGGTGCTGCCGATGAACCTGGTGCTCCTGCTGCTGGCCGTCGCAGTCGCGATCCTCGGATTCCTCGTCTGGGTCTGACCTCGCATCGCGTCGGCGCGCGCCTCACGCGTGGCTCAGCGTGAACTCCGCAGCGCCCGCCGGATCAACGTGACCTGAAGCGGCAGCCGCGCGAGCGACACGGCGAACGCGGCCCACGCCTTCGGGGTGCGGCGGCGGGCCGCCCGGCGGCCGAGGTCGATGCTCATCTGCATGTTCGCGGGCCAGACGCCGGCCAGCACCACCGCGCTCGCTCGCCCCGCGGCGGCCCGCGTCGAGGGCACGACCAGCCCCACTGCGCACGCCAGCTCTGCGATGCCCGATGCGATCACCAGCGGCCGGTCCCACCGCCGCAGCGCCCGCGGGATGATCGGTGTGAACACACCGGGTCGCACGAGATGGATGACGCCCGACACCGCGAACGGCACCATCACGATCCAGGGAACGGTGGCGGCGGGCTTCTTCGCGCGACGTGGCATCCCGCCATTCTCCCCCGCGCGCCGCCGCCCGGGGCCGCCGCGCGAACAGCTCCGGTGACAGCATGGGCAGATGCTCTCCCCGCAATCCCTGAGCGAGCCCGACCGGCGCCTCGTCGCCGCGTGGGCCGCGGACTGCGCCGAACGCGTGCTCCCTCTGTTCGAACGCGAAGCTCCCGACGACGATCGCCCGCGTGACGCCATCGCGCGTGCCCGCGCCTACGCCCGCGGCGAGCTCGACTCGGCGGGCGAGATCCGCCGCCGGTTCGTCGCGGGCCGCGCCGCCGCCTCGGTCACCTCACCCGCCGCGATCGCGGCGGCCCGGTCGGCGGCGCAGGCCTCGGGCGTCGCGCACATGGGCGCGCACGCCCTGGGCGCCGCCGCCTACGCCGTGAAGGCCGTCAGCACCGCCCGGCCCGACGACGTGGATGCCGAGATCGAGTGGCAAGTCGAGCAGATGACACCGGCGGTCCGCGCCGCCCTCCGTCAGCTTCCACCGGTCGGCGAGGATGCCGCGGGTCCGTTCGTCGCCGGCGGATTGCTGGCCCGCGGCATCCTGGGATCGACCATCCGCACGCTGCAGACACGGATCGCATCCCGGGCTTGACCCTCACGCGACGTCAGGCTCGATCGTGGTCTCATGACCGACCTTCCCGACGCTTTCGACATCAGCCCCGTCCCTGCCCCGGGACCCGACGCCGTCGCCCCGCCTCTGTTTCGCGGCATCTACGGCATGCCCATGTTCGTGACGATTCCGACGGCGGATCTCGCGGCATCCATCGACTTCTGGACCCGCGGCCTCGGGTTCTTCGAGCTGTTCGGCATTCCGGGTCAGATGACGCACCTGCGCCGGTGGGCGTTCCAGGACGTGCTCCTCGTCGCGGGCGCGCCGGACGACACCGCCCCGGCCGCGAGCGTGAGCTTCGCCTGCGTGCTCGACCAGATCGATCAGATCGCCGATGCCCTGCGCGCCCTCGGCATTGACGCCCACCCGCGCGACACGATGTGGAACACCCGCGACATCGAGGTCATCACCCCCGAGAACACCCGCGTGATCTTCACGGCGGGCAAGGTGTTCGACCCCGACAGCGTCGAGGGCCGCACCCTCCGCGCGGTCGGCATCGGCACCGACGACAATGAGTCCCATGTCTGATGACGGCCTGCCGGTGGGCGAGACGGCCGCGCGCCTCGGCCTGACCGTGCGGACCCTCCACCACTGGGACGAGATCGGCCTCGCGAGCCCCGCCGCACGATCGCGCGCCGGCTACCGGCTGTACACGGATGCCGACCTCGAACGCCTCCGGCGCATCGTCGTGTACCGCGAGCTCGGGCTCGACCTCGACGCGATCCGGGCCATCCTCGATGAGCCGGGGGGCGATGTCGCCGACCAGCTGCGGGTGCAGCGCGCGCAGCTCGCCCAGCGCATCGCCCAGCTGAACGACCTCGATGACGACCTCGCGCGCATGATCGAGGCGCAGGAGCGCGGCATCCTGCTCTCCGACGACGAGCAGCGCGAGATCTTCGGCGCCGACTGGAACACCGACTGGCCCGCGCAGGCACGCGACGCTTACGGGCAGTCGACGCAGTGGCAGCAGTACGCCGAGCGTGCGGCGTCGCGCTCGGCCGGCGACTGGGCGGCGGTGACCGAGGCGATGACCGCGTTCGAGCTCGAGATGGGCGCCGCGGTCGACGGCGGAGCGACACCCGGAGATGCCGTGGCGAACGGCCTCGTCGAGCGACACCGCACCCTGCTCTCGCAGTTCTTCCCGGTCACCCGGCAGATGCAGGTGTGCCTCGGGCGGATGTACGTCGCCGACCCGCGCTTCTCCGCGCACTACGACGCGGTGCGGCCGGGGATGGCGGCGTGGCTGAGCCGGGCGATCGACGAGAGCGCGCGCGCCGCCGGCGTCGACCCCGACACCGCCACGTGGGAGTGAGGGACGTGCCTGCGGCATCCGGCGTCACCTCTCCGCGCCGAGCTCACCCGGCTCGCGGCGAGGGGCCGAGACCCACGCGCGCCGCACGATGAACCCCAGCAGTGCGAGTTCGACCCCGATCGACAGTACGTAGAACGGCAGCCACTCGGGGGTCGATCCGGCGATGTTGAACACCGAGTACGGCACATAAAGCGAGGCCACGACGACGTTCACGATGCGGTTCGCCCGCGGTGGCAGGGTCACCGACAGCACGATCATCACCGCCGGGATCATGACCGAGGCGAGCATCGCCGTCAGCAGGGGCGGGCTCACTTCGAACCGCCACACCATCCCCTCGAGGATGCCGGCGACCACATGCGGCTTGTAGAAGTTGAAGACGTCGACGTAGACGTACAGGAACATGAAGCTCGCCCACGCGGCGGCGAGCTTCACCGGGACGGGAACTGGTGCGATCTCGAGCGGGGTGCGGATCTTGAGCGTGGTCGACATGGTCTCTCCTTGTGTGTGGTGGTGCGGTGCGTGGGTGAGCTGGTGCCGCGTCACGGGGTGACGACGACCTTGCCGCGGGTGTGCCCGGTCGCGACCTGCCGGAGGGCATCGGCGGCATCCGCGAGGGCATAGCGGCGATCGACCAACGGCGTGATCTCGCCGCTCGCGAGCATCTCGGCGAGCACGAGCAGGTCGCCGCGCCGACCGAGAGAGGTGAACGGTCGCAGCCGTTGGCGCGTGAAGGCGGACAGCAGGCGCGCTCGTACGATCCGGCCGAGCGGTCCGATCCAGGCACCGCCGCGGCCGCTGTTCGGAATGAGGGTGCCGCGCGAAGTGAGGATGCGGCGCATCGCGGCGAGGGGCTGCGCTTCTACGCTGTCGAGGATCACGTCGAAGCGCGTGCTCCCGCGAGTCACGTCGGTCGTCTCGTAGTCGATGACGTGATCGGCGCCCAGCTGACGGACGAACTCGACGTTGCGTCCGCTGCACACACCGGCCACCTCGCCGCCGAGTGCCTTCGCGATCTGCACCGCGAACGAGCCGACCCCGCCGGAGGCGCCGGTGATCAGCACCGTCTGCCCGGACTGCAGCTGCGCCACGTCGCGCAGGGCCTGCAGCGCCGTCATGCCCGACGTGGGAACCGCGGCCGCGACGTCGACCGGGACACCCGCGGGAATCGGCGCGAGGTGGTCGTCACGTACGGTGGCGAACTCTGCCAGCGCCCCCGCGGTCGTCCAGCCGAAGACGCGGTCCCCCACGCGCACCGAGGTCACATCGGCGCCGACCGCGCGGACCACACCGGCCAGATCCATGCCTGGCGTGCGACGGCGGGGTCTGCGCAGGCCGAACGCCAGCCGCACCAAGCGCGGCCGTCCCGTCATGACGAAGGAGTCTCCGGGGTGCACGGAGGCCGCGCCGACCTCGACGAGAACCTCGCGACGGCCAGCCGTCGGAAGCGCGACCGTCGCCAGCCGCAGCACGTCCGGCGGCCCGTAGCGCTCGTACACGAGGGCGCGCATGCGTTGTGGTGTGGGTGTCGCCGCAGCTGCGTGCGGCAGGGCTGTCGTGGCCACGGGATCTCCTGAGCTCTGGCTTCGTACACTGTACGTCGTACACCGTACTATCGACCGTACGCTGTACGATTGTCAAGTCCTTCGACCCGATGAGGAGACCGATCGATGCCGCAGCGACGCACGCCGACACCGGACGGCACCGGCCTCAGCGCCGAGCGCGTGGTGGCCGAGGCGCTGCGTATCGCCGACCGCGACGGAGTGGAGCGGCTGAGCATGCGCGGTCTCGCTGCTGCGCTCGACGCCGGTGCGATGTCGCTGTACCACTACGTCGCGAACAAGGAGGAGCTGCTCGACGCGATGATCGACGTCGTGTTCGACGAGATCGAGTTGCCCTCTCTCGATGCCCCGTGGACGGTCGCGATGCGTGCCGAAGCGGTGTCGGCTCGGGAGGTGCTCGCGCGGCATCCGTGGGCGATCAGCCTGATGGAGTCGCGCACGTCACCCGGACCGGCGAATCTGCGGCATCGCGAGGCCGTGACCGCGTGCCTGCGGCGAGCCGGCTTCTCGATCGAGATGGCGACGCACGCGAACTGGCTGCTGAACAGTCATGTCTACGGCTACGCGCTGCAAGAGGCGAACCTGCCGTTCGCAACGGCCGAGGAGATGGCCGACATGACCGAGGGCGTCTACCTGCCGCAGGTGCCGGCCGATCGATATCCGTACCTACACGAGTCTGGAGCGCATCTCATGGGGAGCGGCTACGACCCGTCCCAGGAGTTCCTCTTCGGTCTCGACCTCGTGCTCGACGCTCTCGAAGTCCTCAGGTCGCGGGGCTGACCGCAGCGGCTCCGCCTCGCCCATCACACGCCCGCGTCTACGAGCACCGCGCGAGCAGCGCGCTCGCCGGAGGCGAGAGCGCCCTGGATCGACGCCGCAATTCGGTGGTCGCCGGCGAGGTACATCCGGTCGGTGACGCGCGGCGGGCGGGGCGCGCGCAGCGGTGCCGGCTGTGCGGGCAGCGCATCCGGAATGTCGTCGCGACGCAGCAACTGCCAGTCGGTGACCCCGGCATCCCACAGCTCGGCGAGGTGCCGGCGCACCTCGTTCTCGCTTGCTGCCGCGCCACCCCGCGGCAGCAGGCACGTCGCCTCGATGAGATGGCGCGCCACGGGCGCATACGACGGCACGGTGTGCGACACGACCGCCGTGTTCACGACCGGCCCGCGGCGGGCGGCGTCGCGTCCGTCGACGCGCAGCAGCGCGGATGCCGAGGGTGCTGCCGTCGCCGCGAACCACCACGTCTGCAGCCCGTTGGTCGCGGGTCGCGGCACCGGCGCCAGCTCCGCCACCGACTCCGCGCCGACGGCCACCACGACCCGTCCGGCGCGGAGGGCCTCGCCACCCGCGACGCCGACCTCGACGACCGGGCCGTCCCTGTCGATGCGCTCCGCTCGCGCCCCGAGCCGGATCTCCGCGCCCGCAGCACGCGCCCGCGCCGCCAGCTGCGCCGGCACCGCCGCGATCCCCTGCGCGGGAAGCCCCGGCCGCCCCAGCGCGAAGTACCGCACCAACTCCTGCACGAACGCGTTCGAGCTGCCCCCACCGTCGTCGGCGACGACACCGGCGAGGAACGGATCGAGCACGGCGGTGCGCAGCGGTCCGCGCAGGCCCGCGGCATCCCACCCCTCGCGCAGCGCGCGATCGCTTCGCGCCCGTGCCGACAGCCGCCGCGTGAACGCCGGCGTCAGCCAGCGTGCGAACGCCACGGCATCCGCAGCGCTCACCAGCCCGCTGCCGATCGTTCGGGGGATCGACAGCGGTGAGCGCAGCGGATGCCGCAGCTCAGCGAGGCCGCGATCGGTGCGCACCTGCACGCCCACGGGAAACGACCGCAGCGCCAGAGCGTCGAGATCGATGCTGCGACGCAGCGCCGGATACGCCGGGTTGAGCACCTGAAAGCCCCGATCGAGTCGGAACCCGTCGACGAGGTCGGTGCGCTGACGGCCGCCGACCTCGTCTCCCGCGTCGAGCACGATGACCTCGAGCCCGCGCTCGGCCAGCATCACCGCGCACCGCAGCCCCGCGAGGCCTGCTCCGATCACCACGACGTCATGCATCGCCGCTCCGCCTCTCGTCGCCGGACGCGTCCGGGGTCCCCGCCGCACCGTCGCATGCCGCCAGCTTAGGCATGCCGCGGCATCCGATCTCGGGGTTGACGAGCGCGCCGAATCCGACCCTCGCTCCCTGTCGTCGTGCCTACGATGACGGAATGAAGATCCTCCTCACCGGTGCCACCGGCTACATCGGCTCGTCCGTCCTCGACGTTCTGCGCGCTCATGGTCACGACGTCGTTGCGCCGGTGCGCAGCGCAGACGCCGCGCAGAAGGCCACCGCGGCCGGAGCGACTGCGGTGGTCGGCGACGTCACCGACGCCGACTGGTTCACTCCGCTGCTGGAGGGCGTGGATGCTGCGATCCACACCGCCGCACCGGGTGACGGCACGGCCCCCCAGTTCGACAGCGCCGTCGCCGATGCCGTCATCGCCGCGTTCGGCGGCACCGGCAAGCCCTACATCCACACGGGCGGTCTCTGGATCCACGGCCCGTCGGACGACCTCACCGAGCAGACCCCGTTCCACCCGCCCGCGATCGTCGCCTGGCGGGAGGAGGTGGAGTCCCGCCTCGCCGCCGCAGAGCTCGCCCTCACGATCGTCGAGCCCGGCATCGTGCACGGCCACGGCGCAGGAATCCCCGCCATGCTGGGCTCCGCGCCCCGTGACGGCGAGGGCCGCCTCACCGTGATCGGCGACGGCACCCAGCACTGGGCGACCGTGCACGTCGACGACCTCGCCGAGCTGTACGTGCGGGTGATCGAGCGCTCCGAGCCCGTCGGACGCGTGCTGGGCCTCAGCGGCCACAACGCGACGGTCACCGAACTCGGCGAAGCGCTCGCCGACGGTCCGGTCGCTGCGGAGGGCGTCGAGGCCTCACGCGCACGCCTGGGTGCCCCCTTCGCCGATGCGCTCATGCTCGACCAGCAGGGACGCGGCGAGAAGGCGCCCTCCCTCGGCTGGACGCCCACCCGCCCGTCTCTGCTCGAGGAGATCCGCGCCGGCGCCTACGGCTCGGCGGCGCAGGGCTGACCGGGTCACCCGCGCCGTAGCGGCACCTCTGTCGCTGCGGCGCACCGCGGTCTACGCTCGCCGCATGTGCCGAAACATCCGGGTGCTCCACAACTTCGAACCGCCCACCACCGATGACGAGGTGCGCGAAGCGGCTCTGCAGTTCGTCCGCAAAGTGAGTGGATCGGCGCATCCTTCGCGCGCCAACGCCGAGGCGTTCGAGGCGGCCATCGACGAGATCGCCGCCGCCACGCGTCGCCTGCTCGACGCGCTCGTGACGACCGCACCGCCGAAGAATCGCGAGGCCGAGGCGGTCAAGGGACGCGCCCGGCACGAGAAGCGGATGGAGCGCGAGGTGCGCATCCGCACGGCATCCTGAGCGCCGGCGGTGGCCGGATGCCGCGGCATCCGGCGTCTTCCCAGCTTCGCGTCACTTCGCTGCCCTACTGTGTCAGCAGTCCAGGGGGAGTACTCCGATACGGACGGTCCGTCATTACGGTCGCATCGCGGCCCGGGCCGACCGGTCCCGCAAGGGATGGGGGAGACTCTGGCGTCGACCACGTCACGCCATTCTTCGGGAGCCTCCTGTGAACATCACCCCCCTCGTGTGGATCATCACGATCGCCGTCACGATCGCCTTCTTCGTGTGGGAGTTCTTCGCCCACGTGCGCAAGCCGCACGAGCCGACTGTCGGCGAGTCCGCGCGCTGGTCGGCCTTCTACATCGGTCTCGCGCTTCTGTTCGGTGTCGGCGTGGGCGTCTTCTCGGGGTGGGGATACGGCGGCGAGTACTTCGCCGGGTACCTCACCGAGAAGGCCCTGTCGATCGACAACCTGTTCGTGTTCCTCATCGTCATGACCGGGTTCGCGGTGCCGAAGATGTACCAGCAGAAAGTGCTGATGATCGGCATCGTCATCGCCCTCATCATGCGCGGCGCCTTCATCGCCGTCGGGGCGGCGCTGATCGAGAACTTCTCGTGGGTGTTCTACCTCTTCGGCGCGCTGCTGCTGTTCCTCGCGTATCGGCAGGCCTTCGCGCACGGTGAGTCCAACCCCGCCGACGGCCGCTTCATGCGCCTCGTACGTCGTGTGCTCCCGGTCAGCGACGAGTACGACGGCGACCGGCTCACGGTGAAGAAGGACGGCCGCCGGTTCGTCACCCCTATGCTGCTCGTCATCGTCGCGATCGGGTTCATCGACCTCGTCTTCGCGGTCGACTCGATCCCCGCGATCTACGGGCTCACGCAGGAGGCGTACCTCGTCTTCACCGCGAACGCCTTCGCGCTCATGGGCCTTCGCCAGCTCTACTTCCTCATCGGCGGTCTGCTGGAGCGCCTGGTGTACCTCGCCCAGGGTCTCGCGGTGATCCTCGCGTTCATCGGCGTGAAGCTGCTCATCCACGCGCTCCACAAGAACGAGCTCCCGTTCATCAACGGCGGCGAGCACGTGACGTTCATCCCGGAGATCCCGATCTGGCTGTCGCTGCTGTTCATCGCCGCCACCGTCGCCGTCGCCACGATCGCGAGCCTGCTGAAGACGCGGAAGGATGCCCGGGGCGACGCCCTGCCCGCCGCGCGCGAGGATGCCCGCTGATGGGCGATCTCGCCTGGAACATCGCTCTCGTCTTCGTCTTCGTGCTCGTCGGGGGTGTCTTCGCCGCCACCGAGATGGCTCTCGTCACCCTGCGCGAGAGCCA
Source organism: Microbacterium sp. B24 (assembly GCF_000333415.1). Classification (NCBI taxonomy): domain Bacteria; kingdom Bacillati; phylum Actinomycetota; class Actinomycetes; order Micrococcales; family Microbacteriaceae; genus Microbacterium; species Microbacterium sp. B24. Next base: position 142,715 of record NZ_BADB01000386.1, read on the forward strand.
GATCAACGCCATCGCCGCCCGCGGCGCGCGAGGGCAGAAGGTGGCCGGCCTCGCCCGCAACCCCAACACGTTCCTGTCGGCCGTGCAGATCGGGGTGACCGTCGCCGGCTTCGCCTCGGCGGCCTACGGCGCGACCTCGATCGCCCCGGCCGTGGCACCCCTGCTCGAGCGCCTGGGCGCCGCGCCGCAGCTCGCGATGACGCTGGCGACCGTCGCGTTGACGTTGGTGATCGCGTACCTGTCGCTCGTGCTGGGCGAGCTCGTGCCCAAACGCCTCGCCATTCAGCGCAACGCGCAGTTCGCCTACGCCGTCGCCCCGGTGCTCGACGGGTTCGCCGTCGTCATGCGACCGGTGATCTGGCTGCTGTCGGTGTCGACCAACGCGCTGGTGCGCCTGCTCGGCGGTGACCCGCACAAGACGGCCGACGAGCTCAGCGAGGACGAGATCCGCGACATCGTCGCGACCCACCAGGGTCTGCCCGACGATCAGCGGCGCATGCTCGACGATGTGCTCTCCCTGCGCGGGCGGCAGATCAGCGAGGTGATGCGCCCGCGTCCCGACGTCGTCGTCCTCGACGCCACCGCGACCGTCGCCGCGGCGGTCGCCCAGGTGCGCGAGCTGCCGCACTCGCGCTATCCGGTCGTCGATCAGTCCATCGACGACATCTCGGGCTTCGTCCACGTGCGCGACCTCTTCGACATCGCGTCGCGGGATGCCGAGGCCCCCGTCAGTCGGGTCGTCCGCCCGATCCCGTACCTCCCCGCGACGGCCGGGGTGCTGGCCACCCTCACGCGCATGCGTGCCGAGGGTGACCACATCGCCGTCGTTATCGACGAATACGGCGGGACGGACGGCATCGTCACTCTCGAGGACCTCGTCGAAGAGGTCGTCGGCGAGATCTTCGACGAGTACGACACCGTCGCCGACGCGCATACGGGTGTCTTCGACGGGCGCCTCAACCGCGCGGATTTCGAGGAGGCGACCGGCGTGCAGCTGCCGCCCGGCTCGTCGGACACCATCGCCGGGTTCGTCACCGAACAGCTCGGGCGTCTCGCCGTTGTCGGCGACACCGTCGAGCTGCCCGATGCTGCGATCCATGTGGTCGCGATGGACCGCCGCCGCGTCTCGGGCGTGCGCGTGGTCGCGCGGGCCACGCAGAGCGAGGGCGCCGGCACCGCCGGGTGAGTTCGGGCCGCGGGGCGACGCTGTGCGCCGCCCCGCCCCGCAGCACGGGCCTCTGGGGAAGGCGGCGTCTGCGGGTGACGAGCCCCCCAGCTCATCGAGGCCCGAACACGGCGGGATACCATCACCGCCGCACTGATGAGATGACTCGACGCGGCTTTCGTTACGCGATTCGTGCGAATCTCTTTCGATGCGGCCTGCGAACATGAGGAGATGAGCGCACCCGTTGCCCCGCCCATCGTGCGCGTGCGCCCGGCATCCGTCGACGACGCCCGGGGCGTCGCCGAGGTTCATGTCCAGGCGTGGCGCGAGGCGTACGTCCGCCAGCTTCCGGCGACGGTCCTCGCCGGGTTGCGGGTCGAGCCGCGCATCGAGCGGTGGGCGTCGATCATCGAAGACGACGTCACCGACGTCTTCGTCGCCGAGGTCGACGGGCGGATCGTCGGCTGGGCGACGGCCGGTGACGGGCGCGACGACGATCGGCCGACGTCGCGGGAGCTGGAGGGCATCTACGTCCTGGCGGCGCACCACGGTACCGGTGCGGGGCAGCTGCTGCTGGACGCGGCGATCGGTGCCGGCGACGCCTACCTCTGGATGATGGACGACAACCCCCGCGCCGAAGCGTTCTATCTGCGCAACGGCTTCGTCCGCGACGCGATCGAGCGCGACCAGCTCTTGGCAGGCCATCCCATCCACATCGTCCGGCTGGTGCGTCACGCCGGCGTACGGCAATGGGCGGCGGTGAAGGATGCCGAGACGGCCCTGCTCACCGCCGACGTGCGCCGCGACACCGCGCAGGTCGACGAGCTGCTGCATCCCGCTTTCGTCGAGATCGGCCGCTCCGGCACCCTCTGGACGCGGGAACAGATCGTCGGTGCGCTTGCCGAGGAGAGCGCGGACTCGCGCGTCACGCCGCAGACCGATGAGTGGCAGTTCCGTCAGCTCTCGCCCGAGCTGGTGCTGGTCACCTATCGGCTCACGACGCCCTCGCGGATCAGTCGGCACTCATCACTGTGGGACGTCGGCGGCACCGCACCGCGCCTGCGCTTCCATCAGGGCACGGTCGTGCCGCCGGCATCCGCTCAGTAGCGGGGCGCGACGTCAGCCGTCCTTGCGCTCCCACTCCGCGCGCAACAGCCCGAGAACCACCATGTCCTCGTAGGCGCCGCGCACCCACGCATGCTCGCGCAAGCGGCCTTCCCTGACGAAACCCGCCTTCTCGTAGACGCGGATCGCGCCCGTGTTCGAGCTGATCGCCTGCAGGTGCACCCGGCGCAGGTTGCAGCGCACGAACGCGAACTCCACCATCTGGGCGAGGGCCGCGGATCCGATGCCGTGCCCGCGATGTTCGGCGAGCACGGCGATGCCGATCTCGGCGTGGTGGGCGAGGTCGTCGAAGCCGAACAGGCTCACGCTGCCGACTGCGGCGCCGTCGACGTCGATCACGAACTCGATGCTGCGCGTACTCGAGCCGTTCGTCGCGTCGGTGAGCCGCTTCTCGAACGCCGCCCTCGTCAGCGGCGACGGGCGCGACGGCGTGCGCTCCTCCCACGTGTCCAGGTCGGCGGCGACGCGGTACAGGGCGTCGACATCGGCGGCGGTGCGAGCGCGCAGTGTGACGAGGGGAGGGTGCGGCATTCCCTCCACGTTACCGGCGGGGTTCGTCACCGGCTTCGGCCGACGTCCACGACTGCTCGTGTCGACGTCGGATGCCGTCGAGCAGCAGGTCGAGGGCGAAGGCGAACTCCGCGTCGTCGTCGCAGGCCTGCCCGGCGTGCGGCGCGGTCGTGGCCATGCGGATGATCGCCGGGTAGGTCGTCGCGAACGCGGCCATCGCGGCGGCGCGCTCCCGTGGATCGTCGGGGGGCACCGGTGTGGGCAGCACGTCGCGGGTGAAGCCCCACATGCGGGTGCTCAAGGCGTGCATCGCGTGATGCACGAGATCGGCTGACAGCCCACCCGCGAACATGTCGGCCATGAGTGCGTCCATGTGCGCGAGAACGCGCGGCGTGGCGTGCTCGCGCGTCTCGATCGCCTGTCGGGTCCAGGCGTGCGACGACAGAGCTGCGCGCGTTGCCATGATCCGCGAGCGCACGGCGTCGTCCCACGATGCGGTGGGCGCGGGGCGAGCGACGTCGGCAAGGACACGGTCGAGCATCGCATCTACCAGGGCGGCACGATCGGCCAGGTGCTTGTACAGCGCCATCGGTGTCACGCCCAGGCGCTCCGCGACCGCACGCATGCTCGCCGCGTCGAGGCCGCTCTCGTCGGCGATGGCGATCGCGGCATCGATGATGCGCTCCAGGTCGAGGCGTGGACGCACGGTTGACATGTATACACCGTACACCTAGTGTGTGTGCGAACTGGTTTACGCCGTATACCAAACATGGAAGGAACACCGTGTCTCAGCTCGTCCGCCGTCAGTCGCAACTCGCCGGCATCCTCTATCTCGTCACGCACGTCACGTCGGTCACCGCCGTGATCGCCTATGGCGGAGGTTTCGTCCGCGCCGGTGTCGCTCTGGAGCTGGTGCTCGCATTCGGCTGCCTCGGCACCGGCGTGCTGCTCTGGGTGTTGCTGCAGGCGCGCGGTCCTGCCCGAGCGGCGAGCTTCGCCCTGCTGCGTACCCTCGAAGCGGCCGTCATCGTCGCCGGCGCGCTCCCTATGCTCGCAGCGGCGCTGGCCGGCACGACGGTCGACGGCGCATCCGCGGCCATGCACACCGCCGCCTTCCTGCTCGGACAGGGCCTCGTCATCAGCGTCAACACGGTGATCCTCGGCTGGCTGCTGTGGGATGCGCGAGCCGTACCCCGCGCGCTCGCCGCGCTGGGGATGGCGGGCGGCGTGGTCGTGCTCGTCAGCAACGGGCTGCAACTGGCCGGAGCCATCCCTCTACGGCGTCGTCGCAGCGATCGCGGCGGTGCCCGTCTTCGCCTTCGAGATCTGGTTCGCCGTCTGGCTCATCACCGTTGGGGTGCGGCCGGATCCCGGCATCCACACCGCGCACGCGGCGGATGCCGTCGTCGGCTGATCTATTGCGCGGGTGCGGCGGGCAGCCCGAACAGCACGGATGCCGCGCGCCGGATGTGCGCTTCGGCGAGGTCGGCCGCGCGATCGGGATCTCCGCCGTCGATGGCCGCGAAGATCGCGCGGTGTTCCCGCCGGAGGCGATCCGATTCTTCGGGCCACTCCTCGGTGCGTTCGGCGGCGCGCAGGATCGGCACCTTCATCGCACTGCGGATCGCGGCGGTCAGCGCCGCGGACAACGCGCTGCCCGAGGCTTCGGCGATCGCGAGGTGGAACTGCGTGTCGGCCTCGTTGAACGAGTCGCGCGAGGAATGCGGCTGATCCATGCGGTCGAGCGCGTCGACCATCTGCGATCGCGCTATGTCGTCGAGGTGGCGCGCAGCGGATGCCGCGCTGGCGCGCTCGAGCACCACACGCGCGTCGGTCACGTCCTGAATCGTGAAGTTCGACAGTGCGACATGCAGACGCAGGAAGCGGGTGAGTGCATCGCGGGGCAGCGCCGCCACGAATGTCCCCGCCGCGGCCCCCGCCCCGGGCTGTGAACGCAGCACGCCCTGAGCCTCGAGCACGCGGACGGCTTCTCGTACGCCCGCGCGGCTGACTTCCAGGCTGGTGGCGAGCTCCCGCTCCGGCGGCAACGCATCGCCGACCTGAAGGGCTCCGGAGAGAATCCGGTCTTCGATGGCCTCGATGACGAGCTCGTGGGCGCGTGCCTTCTTGACCGGCTGCCAGAGGGTGTCGTGTGCGTGCTCCTCCATCGGATCCGCGCCACCTTTCTCAGATGTGTTGACAGCCTAGCGGTCAGTCGAATACATTGCGCTAGCGGTCAGACCTCTAAATGGTCGGCACTCGAACCTCGCACTCTCGCACAACGACGTACGAAATGAGACTGAGATGTACACACCCGAACTCGCTCCGGTGGGTGGCAGCCTCGCGCTATCGGCACTGGTGGCCAGCCTCCCGTTCCTCACGGTCTTCATCGCACTCGGCGTGCTGCGGTGGAAGGCGCACTGGGCCGGACTGACCGGGCTCGCCGTCGCCCTCCTCGTCGCGGTCCTCGGATTCCGGATGCCGGTCGACCTCGCCCTGCTCGCATCCACGCAGGGCTTCGTGTTCGGGCTGTTCCCGATCATGTGGATCGTCTTGAACGCGATCTGGCTCTACGAGCTGACCGTGCGCAGCGGACGTTTCGAAGACCTTCGCCGCGTGATCAACGCGCTCTCGGACGACCCACGCATCCAGGCCGTCATCATCGCCTTCGGGTTCGGAGGGCTGCTCGAGGCGCTCGCCGGCTTCGGCGCACCGGTCGCGATCACGGGCGTGATGCTGATGGCCGCCGGATTCTCGCCGATGCGCGCCGCCGTGATCGTGCTGCTCGCCAACACCGCGCCGGTCGCCTTCGGTGCCGTGGGGACGCCGATCGTCACCGCCGGAGCGTTGACCGGCATCGACTACCGTCACATCGGCGCGATCGTCGGCCACCAGACGCCGCTCATCGCGATGTTCGTCCCTCTGATCATCGTGCTGCTGGCCGACGGCTGGCGGGGCATCCGTGAGACCTGGCCGGCGACGGTCGTCTTCGGCGTCGTGTTCGCGATCGCACAGTGGGTCAGCGCCACCTGGATCTCGGTCGAGCTCACCGACATCGTTGCCTCGCTCGCCGGCATCCTCGCCGCCGTCATCCTCCTGCGCTTCTGGAAGCCCCGCGGTACCGCCGCCGCTCGCGAACGACTGCTGACCAACGCCGCGGTGGACCTCCTGGCCAGCGAGAAGGCGGCCACGGGCAGCATCCGCACCCGCCGCGGGGCAGCGCGCGCCGGTGTCGGCGGCTCATCAGCGGCGTCTGCCTCGGCATCCGCCGCGACCCGCACCGCGACCGGCCCCGTCCCCGTCTCCGACGCGCCGCTCAGCGCTGCGACGGTGCTGCTCGCCACGTTCCCGTACCTGCTCGTCATCGTGGTGTTCTCCCTCGCGAAGCTCGTGCCCGACCTGAAGGCCGCTCTCGGTGCGACCGACGTGAAGATCCCGTGGCCCGGTCTCAACGGCCACATCCTCACCTCGTCCGGCGCCGCGTCCGGGGCGACGGTGTACACGCTGCCGTGGCTGTCGTCGGCCGGCAGCCTGCTCGTGATCTGCGGGGTGATCGTGGCGCTCGTCTACCGCCTCCCGCTGCAGGACGCCGCCCGCACGTGGTGGCAGACGCTCGTCAAGCTCCGCTTCTCGCTCCTGACCGTCGGCGCGGTGCTCGCCCTCGCCTACCTGATGAACATGTCGGGGCAGACGCTGACGATCGGCGCCTTCATCGCCGGCACCGGGGCCCTCTTCGCCTTCCTCTCACCGATCCTCGGCTGGTTCGGCACCGCGGTCACCGGCTCCGACACCAGCGCCAACGCCCTGTTCGCCACGCTGCAGCAGAGCGCGGCGCTCAAAGCCGGCCTCGATCCGGCGCTGCTGGTCGCTGCCAACACCTCCGGCGGGGTCATCGGCAAGATGATCAGCCCGCAGAACCTCGCGATCGCTGCGACCGCCGTGGGCCTGGTGGGTCAGGAGTCGACGATCCTCCGGCGCGTCATCTGGTGGAGCCTCGGCATGCTCGCCGCCATGTGCCTGCTCGTCGGGTTGCAGTCCTCCGTCCTCTCGTGGATGCTGCCGTAACCGGCCGGCGACCCCCACAACCTCCTCCCACCCCTCTCGAAAGGCCCGCCATGTCACCCGTGAAGCGTCAGCTGCCCAAGCCCGGCGAGCTCCTGGAGCTCATGCAGTTCAAGAAGCCCGAACTCGACGCTCGCAAGCGTCGCCTGGATGCCGCGCTCACCATCTCCGACCTCCGCACCATCGCCAAGCGCCGCACCCCGAAAGCAGCGTTCGACTACACCGACGGCGCGGCCGAGGGGGAGCTGTCGCTCGCCCGCGCCCGCCAGGCTTTCCAGGACATCGAGTTCCATCCCGACATCCTGCGTCCGGCCGCAGAGGTCGACATGTCGACCGAGATTCTCGGAGGCCCCTCGGCGCTGCCCTTCGGCATCGCGCCGACCGGTTTCACGCGGCTCATGCAGACCGAGGGCGAGACGGCCGGCGCCGGAGCCGCCGGCGCCGCCGGCATCCCGTTCACCCTCTCGACGCTCGGCACGACCTCGATCGAAGACGTGAAGGCGGCGAACCCGCACGGGCGCAACTGGTTCCAGCTGTACGTCATGCGTGAGCGCGAGATCTCCTACGGACTCGTGAAGCGCGCGGCGGCGGCGGGCTTCGACACCCTGCAGTTCACCGTCGACACCCCGGTCGCCGGGGCGCGCCTGCGCGACAAGCGCAACGGGTTCTCCATCCCGCCGCAGCTGACCGTCGGCACCATCATCAACGCCATCCCGCGGCCCTGGTGGTGGATCGACTTCCTGACCACGCCGAAGCTCGAGTTCGCCTCGTTGTCGACCACGGGCGGCACCGTCGGCGAACTGCTGAACGCGGCGATGGACCCGACCATCAGCTACGACGACCTCGACGTCATCCGGGAGATGTGGCCCGGCAAGATCGTCGTCAAGGGCGTGCAGAACGTCGAGGACTCCAAGCGATTGATCGATCGCGGCGTCGACGGCATCATCCTCTCCAACCACGGCGGTCGGCAGCTCGACCGCGCTCCCATCCCGTTCCACCTGCTGCCCGAGGTCGTGCGCGAGGTCGGCAAGGACGCCACGGTCATGATCGACACCGGCATCATGAACGGCGCCGACATCGTCGCCGCCGTGGCGATGGGGGCGAAGTTCACGTTGATCGGGCGCGCCTACCTGTACGGCCTGATGGCCGGCGGACGCCAGGGCGTCGACCGCACGATCGAGATCCTCCGCACCGAGATCGAGCGCACGATGAAGCTCCTGGGCGTCTCGACCCTCGCCGAGCTCGAGCCGCGCCACGTGACCCAGCTGGAGCGCCTCGTGCCGCGGGCATCGAACGGGGGCGTGCTGAGCGCAGCATCCCGCTGATGCCGAGCGACCCGCTGTCGCCGGGCCGCCGGCCGGGGTAGCGTCGAGCGCACAGCACCGACGCGAAGGAGCGGAACGTGGGCCGGATCATCCTCTCGATGTCGCATTCCCTGGATGGCTACATCACGGATGCCGAGGGGCGCTTCGACTGGGGTGCGCCCGACGAGCACATCTTCCGTGCCGCCCTCGAGGAGGTGCGTGGTCTCAGCGCCCACTTCCTGGGCCGGCGCCTCTACGAGACGATGCGGTACTGGGAGGATCCCGACGTCGAGCCCACCTTCGAGCCGCTCGAGCGCGAGTTCGCCGAGGTGTGGAAGGCGCTGCCGAAGATCGTCGTCTCGTCGACGCTGGATGCCGCGCCCGGGCAGAACACCACGTTGCTCCGGGGAAGCGTGATCGACGAGGTCGCGCGAATGCGCAACGACGATGCAGCGGGTGACATCGCCGTCGGCGGCGCGACCCTGGCGGCGACCCTGGCCGCGGCGGGGCTCGTCGACGAGTACCGCAGCGTCGTGTATCCGATCCTGCTCGGCGGTGGCACCCCGTTCTATCCGCCCGGAGTGGGCCCCACGGCGCTTGAGCTGGTGTCGACGCATCGGTGGGCGCGCGGGATTCAGGCCTTCCGCTACCGCGTCGTCCGCGACTGACGGCCGCATTGCTCCGGCCAGCTGATCCACGCTCGGACGTCTTGGTACTGCGAGACGATCCCGTCTGCGGCCAGGCCCCACCTTTGCTGAATACGGATGATTGCCGCGCGAAGGAGCTTGGTATGAGTGATCGAGGAGACCTTCACGTTCCGCGGAAAGATTCCGGAACGGGTCTGCAACGGTTGGGCCCGTTCCGGGCATGTTTCTGGTGAGAGGCTGGAGGCACTGATGACCGACGACGAACTGGACATCCGACTGAACCGGATGGCTGACCGCCTGCCGTCGGCGGTCGAAGCCGAGGCTGGACACGTCGCCCGGGACACCATGCCACCCCGGTTGCGGAGAGGCCGGGCGCCGCGCGCACCCTGGGTGCTGCCCGTTGTCGTGGCGGGAGGGCTCGCGTTGACCGCCGGGGCCAGCACTGCGGTCGTCGCGATGTCGCACTGGGCCGGAGTGAGCATGCCGGCCCAGAACATTCGCAACACCCAACCCATCCCTGTCACCTGGACCACCCCCACCGGACACACGGAGCAATGCCGGGTCTGGATCGAACTACGTCACCCCACCACCGGCGACGCCGCAACACTCGACGCCGCGATCACGGCCCACGACTGGGGTGGCCTCGGACAGGACCTCTACAACGCAGCCCCGGTTGGTGCCGGCGCCGACGACCCGGACGGGGAAGAACGGGTCTCTGGCGCTCTTGCTTCGGTCGTTCAGGCGTTCGCGGAACAGACCTTTCCCGGCATCGGCTGGCTGGGTGAGAACGCTGCTTCCGACGCTCGCGCAGTGGACGCGTGGGGCATGACCTGCGCGCCGGCATCATGACTCGCGACCGGGACCGCGTCATCGCCGCGGTCAACGACAACGCCGCCGACATCCTCGCCTACCTCACCCGACGAGTCGATCCCGTCGAAGACGCCGCTGACCTACTCTCCGAGGTGCTCACCGTGCTCTGGAGAAAAGCCGGAGCGCTACCCGCCCGCGACGAAGACGTCCGGCCCTGGATGTTCGGCATCGCCCGCAAGATGCTCCACCACCACTACCGCACCCTCGGCAGGAAGCACGCCCTCGCCGATCGGCTCCGCAGCATGCTCACCGTCATCGACCACCCCGGCTTTACCACGGATGACCACCTCGACCTCCGTCAGGCGCTGCTAGGCCTGGACCAGATCGACCGCGACATCATCGGGCTCGTGCACTGGGAAGGCTTCACCCTCACCGACGCCAGTCGAATCATGGGTTTGAAAGAAGGCACTACCCGCAGTCGCTACCACCGCGCGCGAGCGAGCCTCCGCGCCCACCTCGTCGCCCAGAGAGAGGCCGCCAACACCGAGTAAGACGACGACGGCGTGTTGCAGAGCCGCGTCGTGTCACTTGTCATTGCCAGGCGCGGACATGGTGGATAGTGGCGGACTTGGGGTAGCTGCCGCCGCGAGGTCCGATCTCGAAGAGGTCGATCATGAGGAACATCGGATAGTCGGGAGCCTGCGTGATCCGACGGAGTGAGCGACCTTCGCATCCGATGACCGTCTCGCCCTGACCCCAGATCACCGTCCAGGTGTGGGGAGAGGATGCGTCCAAGGGGATGACGACTTCGCCCATGTCGGTGGTCAGCTCCGGGTCGTGGTGCGCTTTGATGCCGGTGCGGGCCACGGTGACCTCGCCGATGCCGTCGGCGTCGATCTCGAAGATGCAGATCTCCCCGGACTCTGTCGGGGATCGGTGCTCGGTTCCCACCAGCCATGCCGCGAGCATGCAGTTGGTGGCGCGGCTCGCGGAGACGGTGATGTCCACCCGCCCGCGTGACGGCGCAAACAGGAGGCATTGCGGTGTCTCGGTGCGGACGTCGAGATCGACGCGGTGACGATGTGTTCCGAGCTGTGAGCCGACCGGCCCGGAATACACACCCGTCTGCAGATTGGAGACGCGAAGAGGTGCATCTTCAAGGCGCCAGTCCAGCTGATCAGAGTCGATCCGCAGCTCGATCCCGGCAGCGACGATTCCGTAATGCGCGCGCGCCCGCTCTGGGGTCGTCCACTGCGGTAGGTAGCTCGCCACCCATCGTTCTGGGCTCAGCCCGGCGCTGAAGTCGTCATCGATATCCGGTTCACGCTCTGGCGCGGCGGGAAGGCTCCTCTCCGGGAAAGACGGCATGAGACATGATCACACGCGAGCCCAACCAGTGAAGGGTGGCGGCGAGGCGGCGTCGTTGCGGCGGCGGTAGCGGGCCCGCTGCTCCTGACCGACGTCGATCGGTCAGGAGGCGGCCGAAAGTAAGCTCGATCTGTGAGCAGATGGCGGCCGTCCCCCGCGCGCTGGACGCATCACGCGGCATCCGAGACTCCGCGCTTCTCACCGACGGTCGAGGCCCGGGCGACGAGGTGGGCGCTGGGATCCGCGCTCGTTGCCGCCGCCACCACCGTGCTCGTCATGGGCGGGGCGCGGATGCCGCTCGGCGGCGGCGAGTCCGTCGGCAGCCTTGCGGCGCTGCTCGCGGCGATCGCGGCCGGTCCGGCGTTCGCCGTCTCGTTCGCGCTCGAACGGCGCCGCGGATATCTCGCCTGGCGCAACAGCCTGCCGCGAGCCAAACGCGTGACCGACCTCATCGCGCTATCGGCGGCGATGATGATGCTGGCGGCCCTCGTCGTCGTCGCCGTGGCGGAGCTGTTCCAGCTGGGCTTCCGCGGCCTCACGATCGACCCGTTCGGTGCCGCGGCACTGGTCGCCGCTGCCGCCGGCACGATGACCTACGTCGCATCGGTCTCGGGGGCGCGGGTCACCTCTACCGGCGTGGCCTCGCTCGCCACCCTCGTGCTGTTCATCGGCACGCTCGCGAGCATGGTGAGCGCCTCACAGGGCGACTGGTGGCGGTTCCACTTCTCCGAACTCGGCAACGAGTCGGGGTACGCCGGCTACCAGTTCAACCTCTCCCTGATCACGACCGGCGCCGTCATCACCGCGCTCGCCAACTTCGTCGCTCACGACCTCGAGGTGGGTCTGCGTGCGCACGTCGACACCGCACAGCGCCGTGCCCGCCTGTTCGCCTGGCTGCTGGCCGTGATCGGTCTGTGCTTGATGGTCGCCGGCTTCGTGCCGGACGCCGTCGCCTTTCCGGTGCACGTGGGCGCGGCATCCGGAATGGTCGTCGTCTTCGGCGTTCTCGTCGGATGCCTGCTGACGCTCGTCCCCGGAATCGGCCGCGACATCGCGGTCTTCTCGGTGCTCGTCGTCGCGGGCATCGTGGTCGCGGTCGCCCTGTGGGTGCCGATCAACTACTACAACCTCACCGGGTCGGAGTTCATCATCGCCGGCCTGCTGTTCGCGTGGCTCATGCTGTTCGTGCGGCAGTCGCGTGCGTATGCGGACGCCGCCGCGCCGGCACCTCCCGTTCCCGCGGCAGCGGCTCCGGCCGCCGCGTGAGCGCGGGTGCACCAGCTAGCGTGAAGGGGACGAAAGGGTGCGGATGCGTGCAGTGGTGATGGATGCCGTGGGCGAACCGTTGGAGGTGCGCGAGGTCGACGACCCGGTCGCGCCCGTCGGCGGCGTGGTCGTGGAGGTGCGGGCGACCGGCCTGTGCCGCAGCGATTGGCACGCGTGGGTGGGCCACGACGACATCGCGGTGCCGCACGTTCCGGGCCATGAGCTCGCCGGAGTGATCGTCGAGACCGGTGCGGGCGTCGAGCGGTTCGCCGTCGGCGATCGGGTGACCGTGCCGTTCGTCTGCGGGTGCGGCACCTGCGAGTGGTGCCGCACGGGCGACGCGCAGGTGTGCCCCGACCAACAGCAGCCCGGTTTCACGCACTGGGGCTCGTTCGCCGAGCGCGTCGCGCTGCACGCCGCCGACACCAATCTCGTGCGCATTCCCGATGACGTCTCCTTCGCCGCCGCCGCCTCCCTCGGATGCCGCTTCGCCACCGCATTCCGCGCACTCACCGGACGTGCGCGCGTGCAGCCGGGTGAGTGGGTCGTGGTCGTCGGCGCCGGCGGTGTGGGACTCAGCGTCGTCATGATCGCCCGCGCGCTCGGTGCGCACGTGGTGGCCGTCGACCGCAACCGGGCCGCGCTGGACGCGGCATCCGCGCTCGGCGCCGATGCCGTCGTCGTCGCCGACGGGGCGGAGGTGCCCGACGCCGTGCGCCGGATCACCGGGGGAGGCGCACACGTGTCGATCGACGCGGTGGGAGCTGAGCAGACCGCGACCGATGCGGTGCTGAGCCTGCGTCGCCGCGGACGCCATGTGCAAGTGGGGCTGCTGCCGTCTGCGAGCGGTTTGTCGGGGATGCCGATGGCACGCGTCATCGCGTGGGAACTCGATCTGCTCGGCAGCCACGGCATGGCCGCGGTCGACTATCCCGCCATGCTCGCGCTCATCGCGGAGGGACGGCTGCGCCCGCAGGAGCTCATCGAGCGTACGATCTCGCTCGCCGACGCGGCCGCACTTCTGCCCACGTTCGACCGTGCCACACTCGCTGGTATGACCATGATCGATCCGGCCTTGCACGCGACGACGGGAGTGCCGGCGTGAGCGGAACGAAGCGGAGCGAGCCGGCCTTCCAGCGCAACGCCCTCGCCCCGGCCCTGCTCGCGGCCGCCGTGCTCTTCCTCGCGCCCGTGCTGCTGACGGCGGGGTGGGGGATCGTCGTGCTCTACGTCGTCGCGATCTTGGCGCTGATCGTGGGCTGGTTCGCCGCGCAGGCGCGTCAGTGGGTGTGGGCGGTCGTGTTCGCCGTGATCGCGGTGATCTGGAATCCCGTGTTCCCCTTCGGTTTCGACGGCCTGGTCTGGTCGCTGGTGCAGCCCGCGGCTGCCATCGTGTTCCTCGTCGCGGGGGCGATGATCAAGACCCCGCGGGCGTGACGACGGCGGCATCGGTGCTGGCGCCGGCCTTCTCGGGTGGAGTTACTCCGGCCGTGCGTTCATAACTCCGGAAATCTCGGGCTGTCTGCCGGTTCCGCGCCCCTTCGGGGCTCGCCGTCGCCAAAACTCCGGAGTTGTACACGGATAGATTGACGGGTCTCTGTCTAGGCGGCCAGCGGCCAGCGGCCGTCGACAGGGACGATAGCTGCGGCCACGGCGTGTTGGTCGATGCACGAGCGGACCGCGTAGGGTGAGGGCATTCTCGGAGCCTGACCGCGGCGACAGCCGCGGAGTGAGGGGAACACGATGGGTGTCTCATTCCCGACCGGTGCAGTGTCGTTGACGACCGCGGAGGGCGACACCGTCCTCCTCCGCGTCTGTGAGCTGTGCGGAGCCGCAGTCCTCGACGCCGATGACACCGACCTCGCGTTCCACAAGCGTTGGCACCGCATGACCGGCTCCGGCAACTGGGTCGATCCCGCGACGGGGCACCTCCACGGTCCGGGCGCAGCAGCGTTCGGCGCGGACACACCGAGTTGAGCTCCCGCGGGACGCGTCCACGTCACCCCCGCTGCGGGGCGGCGCTCGTCACGACGGCTGCGGTGCGTCCTCGCGGGTCACGGCGAGCTTCTCGGCATCCTGTCGTTGCTGCTCCGCGGCGGTGAACGGCGACGTGTCGGGCTCGCCACGATGGCGCACCGTCTGCACGACGAAGATCGCGACGCCCAGCAGCACGACGGCGAACGAGGCCCAGATGTTCGCCGGGATGCCGAGGGGTGCATCGCTCGTGGGATCGATGCGGATCGCCTCCAGCCAGCTGCGGCCCAGCCCATACCAGATGAAGTACGACGCGATGCTGCGGCCCCAGCCGAGACGCACTCTGCGCTCGAGGACGATGATCAGCGCGGCACCGACGAGGTTCCAGATCATCTCGTAGAGGAACAGCGGATGGAACAGCGTGCCCGGCGCGACCCCGGCGGGGAACATCGGCGCGTCGGGGGAGATCTCCAGGCCCCACGGAAGGGTCGTCGGCAGCCCGAACAGTTCCTGATTGAAGTAGTTGCCGAGTCGTCCGATGGCCTGCGCGACCAGCAGGGCCGGCGCGAGCGCGTCGGCGAAGGCGAAGAAGCGGATGCCGGCGCGCCGCGTGGCGATGTAGATGCCGATCGCGCCGCCGATCATCGAGCCGTAGATCGCGTTGCCGCCGTCCCAGATGGCGACGACGGCCCACGGGTTGTCGCCGGGCGCGAAGTAGTCGCCCATGTGCGTGAGCACGTGGTAGATCCGCGCCGCGACGATGCCCAGCGGCACCGTCCACAGTGCGACATCGATCACGGTTCCCGCCGGCACTCCGCGCGCCCGCAGCCGTCGTTCGGTGATGATGACGGCGGCGATGATTCCCGCGATGATGCACAGCGCGTAGACGTGGATCGTCAGCGGGCCGATGTGAAAGCTGGACCAGCTGAGGTCGGGGCTCGGGATACTCAGGTGCACGCCCGACATTATGCGCCTGCCGGGTATGAGACGTCCCGGCGTGGCGGTGGTCAGTCGGCGCGAGTGGCGCGGGCGACGCGGCGGGGCAGGGCGGTCGAGCGTGCGCTGTCGCGGGCTCGGGCGAGCGCTCCCCGGATCACCACGTCGCCGCCCAGGTGCGAGCGCAGCAGCGTCGGCGCGGGCAGGTGGATCTGGGCGGCGAGCGTGCGCTGGGCGGCGTCGAGCACCGGCTGGATGCCGTCGGCGATGGCTCCGCAGACGATGACACGCTCGGGGTCGAACATGTTGCCGAGCACGCCCACGATGCGCGCGAGCACGCGGCCGATCGCATCGGTGATCTCGATCGCCAGAGGATCGCCGCCGGCGGCGAGCTCCAGCACGTCGCGGCCGCGCACCTGCGCGGGGTCCATGGCAGCGAGTCCGCGGCGCTCGGTCGTTTCGGTCTCCGCCTTGGCGATGGCTTCGCGCGCGAGGCGTTCGAGAGTCGGTCCGAGACCGAACGCGGAATCCACATCGCGGATGAAGTCGAAGGCGAACATCTCGCCGACACCGCCGTGAGCGCCGTGCAGCAGGTGGCCGTCGACCACGACGCCGGCCCCGAGGCGCTCGCCGGCCAGCAGCGCGACGTAGTCGCGGCATCCCACGGCCTCGCCCGCGGTGCCTTCGGCTGCCGCCGCCAGCTGCGCGTCGTTCTTCACTTCGACGACGTCGGCTTCGTCGCCCAGCGCATCGATCAGACCCGGGTTCGTGCGCTCCCAGAATCCCTCCGGGTGCGGCGGTGACTGCCCCTGCAGCGTGACGGGGGCGGCCACTCCCACACACAGGGAGAGCACGTCGTCGCGGGCCACGCCGCCCTCGGCGAGCGTCGCACGCAGGTGCGCGACGATCGTGTCGCGGCGCTCGTCGACGCTCTGGGCGGGCGAGAGCGCGATCTGGCGCCGCAGCAGCACCTCACCGGAAAGGTCGGACACGGCCGCGGTCAGGTGCGTGTCGCCGGCGTCGAGCGCCGCGACGACGCCGGCGTCGTCGCGCAAGCGGAAGCGCCGCGCGGGCCGGCCTGCGCGGTATTCGCCGGCATCTCGCGCGTTGGGAAGCTCCTGCAGCACCCCGGCGGCGATGAGCGTGTCGATGGCCTCGATCGCGGTGGAACGAGTGAGCGAGGCTGCGCGCATCGCCTCGGTGGCGGTGAAGGTGCCGGCATCCCACGCGAAGTCGAGCACTCCGTCGACGCTGGCGCGACCGGTGCCCGTGTCGAGGACCGTCTGACTCACTCTTGACCTTTCCGCAGGTGTTCTGTCAGAGTATTGCCGAACAGTTGATTCGACCACTAAATCTACTCAAAGTCGAATCTGGAAAGGCGGCCACGATGCCGTCGGACGGAAGGACGAAGGTGTCTGTGAGAACCTCACGAGCGCTCCGGGCGGTGGCCGCCGGATTCGCTCTCGTGCTGGCGGGGAGCCTGCTCTCCGGCTGCAGCAGCGACGGCCGCGAGACGATCCGCTTCACCTTCAGCAAGCGCGAGGCCCTCGATTTCATGAACGGCGTGGTCGACGCGTACAACGCGTCGCAGGACCGCGTGCGCGTCGAGATGGACACCTCCGGCGTCGACGTCGTCTCGGCGAGTTTCGTCCGTGGCAACCCGCCCGACATCATGCTCGCCAACTACAACTACGAGACCGCGCGGTTCGTCCAGCGCTGTGCACTCAGCGACCTCACCGGCACCACGGCCGCCTCCACGACCCGCGACGACCTCCGCGGCCTGATGGATCAGTACGGCTCGTGCCCCGGGCGCATCAGTGCGCTGCCCTACTCGGTGATGGCGGCATCCGTCATCTACAACAAAGACCTGTTCGCGGAGGCCGGGGTCGATGTCCCCACGACGTGGGACGAGCTGCTCGCCGCCTGCGCGAAGCTGAAGGCGGCCGGCATCACCCCGTTCTACGCGACCTTCAAAGACGACTGGACGGTCGGCCAGGGCTGGTACGACTACGCGGTGGGCGGCGCGGTCGACGTCGTCGACTTCTTCAACCGGCTCGCGGCAGAAGGCGCCGACGTCGGGCCCGACTCGGCGACCTCGTTCGAGAAGGACTTCTCCTCGCCCGTGGAGAAGATGACCCAGCTCACGTCGCAGTTCGTCAACACCGACGCGCCCAGCCGCGGCTACGGCGACGGCAACCTCGCCTTCGCGAAGGGCGAGGCGGCGATGTACCTGCAGGGTCCGTGGGCGTTCAGCGAGATCGCGAAGACCTCGCCCGACATGAACCTCGGCACGTTCCCGCTGCCGATGACCGACGACCCGTCCGATCGCCGCGTGCGCGTCAACATGGACCTCGCCGCGATGATCCCCGAAGGCTCACGGCACAAGGATGCCGCGCGCGACTTCCTCGAGTACCTCTACCGTCCCCAGACCATCGAGGCGTACAACACGTCGCAGCTCGGCTTCACTCCCACGAAGGATGCGCCCGCGCCCGACGACCCGCGCATCGCGGGCATGATCCCCTTCTACACGGCGGGCAAGGTCTACCAGGGGCCGTCGGTGCTGGTGCCCAAGACGATCCCCGTCTTCAACTACGTGCAGGCCGTCGTGCTCGGCGCGAGCCCCCAGGGCACCCTCCGCACGATGGATGCCGACTGGGCGCGCCTCGCCTTCCGCGCCCCCGCCCCCACGACCGAGACAGAGGAGTCCGGGCAATGACCACGTCCACGATCGTCACCGCCGGTGACCGCACGGCGCGCCGCAGCCACCGCCGTGTCGAGCCGATCTACTACCTGTTCCTGCTGCCGAGCCTCGTGCTGTTCACGCTGGCGATCACGGTGCCGGGCGTCGTGGGGATCTTCTTCAGCTTCACCGATTCGATCGGCATCGGCGAGTGGCACTTCACAGGACTGACCAACTACATCGCGATGTTCAGCGACCCGGCGATCCTGCAGAGCTACCTCTTCACCATCGGGTTCTCCATCGCGACCGTGCTCGTCGTCAATGTGGTGGCGTTCCTGCTCGCGGTCGGCCTCACCGCCCGCATCCGGATGAAGACCGCCCTTCGGACCGTCTTCGTGATCCCGATGGTCATCTCGGGCATCATCATCGCCTACGTCTTCAACTTCCTGTTCTCGAACTCGCTTCCGGCGCTGGGGGAGTCGCTCGGCATCCCGGCGCTGTCGACGAGCCTGCTCGCCAACCCCGACCTCGCGTGGGTGGCGATCGTGCTCGTCACGGCCTGGCAGGCCATTCCCGGCACGCTTCTCATCTACATCGCGGGGCTGCTCGCCGTGCCGGGTGACGTGTACGAGGCCGCGGCGCTCGACGGCGCCTCCAAGGGTCAGCAGCTCGTGCGCATCACCCTGCCCCTGGTCGCGGGGTACGTCGTGATCAACATCATCCTCGGCTTCAAGGGCTTCTTGAACGCCTACGACATCATCGTGGGCCTCACCAACGGAGGCCCCGGAACGGCCACCCGCAGCGTCGCGATGACGATCATCGCGGGCTTCAACGGCGGCGACTACGCCTACCAGATGGCCAACGCGACCATCTTCTTCGTCGTCGCCATCCTCATCTCCCTGCTCCAGCTCTCGCTGACTCGCGGAAGGAACGCCTTCTGATGTCCACCCAACCCGCCCTCGTCGTCGAGGATGCCGCGGCCTTCGCGCCCGCGGACGACCGCCGTCGCAAGAGTCCCACCACCCGCGGTGAGCGTGTCAGCTGGTCGACGACGATCATCCTGATCCTCTGCGCTGTCACCGTGCTGCTGCCGCTGTACGTCACGATCTCGATGTCGCTGAAGACCACCGCTCAAGCCGTCGACGGCAACGCGTTCTCGTTGCCGGCGCCGTTCAGCTTCGACGGCTTCGTCGAGGCGTGGAACCTCACGAAGTTCCCGGTCGGGGCGGGCATCTCCCTGTTGGTGACCGCAGGCACCGTCATCGCCACGATCCTGCTGGCCGCGTTCGCGTCGTACGCGATCGTGCGCAACTGGGACCGCCGGCTGTTCCGCTACTCCTTCTTCTATCTGCTGGCGGCGATGTTCATCCCCTTCCCGGTCGTCGCGCTGCCGCAGATCCAGCTGACCGGCCGCGTCGGCCTGGACAACCCGTTCGGGGTCATCATCCTCGCCACGATGTTCCAGCTGAGCTTCAGCGTGCTGCTGTTCACCGCGTTCCTGCGGTCGATTCCGCTCGAGCTGGAAGAGAGCGCGCGCATCGACGGCGCGACGACGTGGCAGACGTTCTGGAAGCTCATCTTCCCGCTGCTCGCACCCATGAGCGCGACCGTCGGCATCTTCGCGTTCCTCTACGCCTGGAACGACTTCATGATGCCGTCGCTGATCATCTCCGACCCCGCCCTGCAGACGCTGCCCGTGCGCCAGAACCTCTTCCAGACGCAGTTCAGCAACAACTACAACGTGTCGTTCGCCTCGTACCTCATGGCGATGGCGCCCGCGATCCTTGCCTACCTCTTCACCCAGCGCTGGGTGATGGAAGGTGTGACCCAGGGCGCCGTCAAGGGCTGACGCCCGCGCCGCCGCCCGGCCCCCCGAACCTGACCCCGACTCCGAAAGGTCCCGCATGTCCGCCGTGCTCTCCGCCTCCGACCGCCTCGAGCTCTCCCGCCCGGAGGATCGTGACTGGTGGCGCCAAGCCGTCGTCTACCAGGTCTATCCCCGCAGTTTCGCCGATGCCGACGGCGACGGCATCGGCGACCTCCGCGGCATCCTGTCGCGGGTCGACTACCTCGCCGAACTCGGGGTGGATGCCGTGTGGCTGAGTCCCTTCTACCCGTCCGAGCTCGCCGACGGGGGGTACGACGTGGCCGACTACCGCGACGTCGACCCGCGGTTGGGGACGCTGGCCGATTTCGACGAGCTCGTCGCGGCACTGCACGAGCGCGGCATCCGCATCGTCGTCGACATCGTGCCCAATCACACCTCCGACCGGCACGCATGGTTCCAGGAGGCGCTCGCCGCGGGCCGCGGATCGGCGGCGCGGGGGCGCTACATCTTCCGTGAGGGCAGCGGCCCCGATGGATCCGAACCGCCCACGGACTGGACCGCCGCGTTCGGCGGATCGACGTGGGAGCGGGTCGCCGACGGACAGTGGTACCTGCACAGCTTCGCGATCGAGCAGCCCGACCTCGACTGGAACAATCCCGAGGTGCGCGAGGACTTCCTCACGACGCTGCGGTTCTGGTCGGATCGCGGGGTCGACGGGTTCCGCATCGACGTCGCGCACATGCTGACGAAGGATCTGACCGAGCCGCTGCCGTCCGCCGCCGAGCTCGCCGCGCTGCCCGTCGACGGCTCGCATCCGCTGCTCGACCGCGATGACGTGCACGAGATCTACGCCGAGTGGCGCCGCGTGTTCGACTCGTACGACCCGCCGCGCACGGCGGTGGCCGAGGCTTGGGTCGCGTCCGACCGCGTGCCGAAGTACGCGAGCCCGGAGAGTCTGGGCCAGTCGTTCAACTTCGACCTGCTGCGCGCGTCGTTCGACGCCGGCGAGTTCCGCCAGATCGTGTCCGACAACATCGCCCTCGCGGCCCGCTCGGGCTCATCGAGCACCTGGGTGCTGTCGAACCACGACGTGTTCCGTCACGCCACCCGCTACGCGCTGCCGCGGGCGGAGGAGGTCGAGGGCGCGGTGCCCAATCGGCACGGTGGCGGCTGGCTCGAGGCCGGCGCCGACGAGGCCGTCATCGATCGCGCCGGTGGCCTTCGCCGCGCGCGTGCGGCGTCGCTGTTCCTGCTCGGACTGCCGGGGTCGGCATACCTCTATCAGGGCGAGGAGCTGGGCTTGCACGAGGTGGCGGAGATCCCCGCCGACCAGCGCCAGGACCCCACCTTCTTCCGCACCCACCAGGAGCAGTACGGACGCGACGGATGCCGCGTGCCGCTGCCGTGGACCCGCGAGGGCTCCTCGTTCGGTTTCGGGTCGGGGGGTGCGCACCTGCCGCAACCGTCATGGTTCGCGGACGCGTCGGTCGAGGCGGAGGAGAGCGACCCGGCATCCACCCTCTCGCTCTACCGCCGGGCCCTCGCCCTGCGGCACGAGCTGCTCGCGCCGGAGCGCCTGGAGTGGGTCGAGACCGGCCGCGACGATGTGCTGCGCTTCCGCCGCCCGAACGGGTGGGAGGTGGTGACCGTGTTCGGCTCCGCACCGCTCGCGCTGTCGCTCGCGCCGGGGCAGCGCGTCGTGCTGTCGAGCGCACCGGTCGACGGCGAGACCGTGCCGGGAGAGACGACCGTCTGGATCACAGGGGGCTGATCCGGCGGCGCGGGCTGCGGGTCGCGTGGCCGGGCAACGCGCGGTACGGGAACGATGTGTTCAACGGGAGCGTGGCGTCGACCGACAACGGCAGACTGATCGGATGAGCACGAAGTCAGGTAGGAGC
The DNA here is from genome assembly GCF_000333415.1 of Microbacterium sp. B24. Taxonomy (NCBI): domain Bacteria; kingdom Bacillati; phylum Actinomycetota; class Actinomycetes; order Micrococcales; family Microbacteriaceae; genus Microbacterium; species Microbacterium sp. B24. The sequence continues at coordinate 164,288 of NZ_BADB01000386.1, forward strand.
GCCGCGGCATCCGTTCTTGCCGTCGCGATCATCCCGGTCGTCGTTTTCGCGATCACGGCTGCGATCTGGGTGGGGAGCACGATCTTCGCCGGAGGGGTGTGCGCAGATCACTGCGATTGGGTCGGCGCCCAGGGCGCCGGCATGATCTACTACGGCATCGCGGCTCTCATGTTTCTCTGCACCGCCGCCACGGCTCTCTTCGCGTGGCGGATGGAGAAGGATCTCACCTGGGTTCCGCTCGCCGCCAGCGCGGGCACCGTGGCGGGGCTGTTGATAGCGCTCAGACTCTTCCAGACGGCGATGGGATCCTAAGCGTCAGCGCGACCCGCGATTCAGCAGGGGGCCGAGGGGGATCTCCAGCAGCAGGACGAGCAGCCAGAGAGCGCCATACTGAGGAAACAGCAGCACGAGCACGAGTGCGACCGCCATCAGGATCGCGCCGATCCAGTGCGTCAGCGGGGGTGCGGGTGCACGGTCGCTCAGTCCCACCCGCTGCAGCGCGACCGCCTGCACGCGCAGGATCACTCCGCCCACCAGCATCGTTCCGACGTAGGCCCCCAGTCCGACCCGGTCTGTACCCGGCCCGGCGAGGTCGAGCGCCGTCGCGACCGGCAGGAAGACGATCGTCGCGAGCCAGAGGGTCTGCAGGCGGCCGACCAGGCGGGTGTAGCCACGGGCGTGCACGAACATCACGTGGTTGGCACGCCAGAAGGCCGCGATCACCACGAAGCTCAGCGCCGCGGAGATCATCCCGGTCACGTTGTCGGCGAAGAAGGCCGACGCCGACTCGGCATCCATCGCCTTATCCACCAGGGGCAGCACGACGAGAGTGATCGCGATCGCGACGACCGCGTCGCTGAACGCGACGAGGCGGTCGAGGGCCTTCTCGCCTTGAGCGGCCCCGTGGGCGCCATCGTCGATCTGGTCTTCGGACATGGCGCCAGGCTAGTGGGGCGGAGCGGCTGTGGAGAACTTCCGAGGCCGGCTCACGCGGATGGCTAGGATGCCGGGGTGACAACCTCCCGCCTCGCTTCCCGTACCGCCTTCGCCCTTCTCGTCGCCGCCGGAGCGCTCGCCCTCGCGGGATGCGCCGCCGGAAGCGGAACGGCGGCGGCGCCGTCGATGTCCGCGCCCGGAGCCATCGGCGGAGGTACGAGTGCACCGACGGACGGGGCGACCGACCCCGGCGATGGAGACGGCGACGGCGGAGGCAACAACGGCGGTGGCAGTGCGCCGTCCGCGCCGACGATGGCGCTCGCCGATGTGCTCGCCCGCTATCCCGACTGCGCCGCCATGGGCTCCGCGCTCGGCTCGGCGATCGACCGGCTCGAACTGAGCGACCAGAGCAACGAAGACGGCACCGTGCAGTGCGCCTGGAAGTCGACGATGGGCGACTACGCGAACACCGTTCTCGTCACGGTGACGACCAACAACGGGGCGGTCGACGTGCCCACGAAGGACGACATCGCCGCCATCGGGTCGGAGTACATCGCCGATGCGGCCGTCGAGGCTCGCGGTGGCATCGCCTACGGCACGAAATCCACCGGAGACCTGCGCATGTACGGCACGCTCGTCGACGTGCCGGGACTCGGCGTCTCGATCACCTCGGGCGCACTCAACGAAGACCCGCGCATCTTCGGCGCCCCGGCCGTCGCCGCGGCGAAGCAGCTGCTCGGTATCGCGGGCTGACGCGCGCCGCGGTCGCCTCCGCCCCCGACGTCTCGTCCGGTCGGGCTCGCGCTCAGCCGCGTCCGATAAAATCCCTCGTGCCCGAAACGCCTGCAGACACCGAGATCACCCCCGACCCGGACGACGCGGCGACCCCGGCTCCCATCGCGATCGACCCCCACGAGTTGGAGATCGCGCTGCGCGTCATCGACGCGGCATCCCTGCTCGATCGCGACGACCCCGCCTACATCGCCCTGCGTCGCCAGACCGGCAAGATGTACAAAGACGTCAAGCGGATGTCGCGCAAGGAGAAGCGCCAGCGCATCGCCGACGCCGACCGCGCGGTCGTCGCCGCCACCGCCACCGGAGCGCCCGACCGCATCGACGACGAGACCCGCGGCATCCCGCTCGCGGCCCGCACCGCGGCCCCGACCGCGGGGGAGCTCATCAAGCCCCGTGCCTGCTACATCTGCAAAGAGCAGTACACGACCGTCGACGCGTTCTACCACCAGCTGTGCCCCGACTGCGCGGCGATGAGTCACGCCAAGCGCGACGCCCGCACCGACCTCACCGGCCGGCGCGCTCTGCTCACCGGCGGCCGCGCGAAGATCGGCATGTACATCGCGCTGCGCCTGCTGCGTGATGGCGCCCACACGACCATCACGACCCGCTTCCCGCGCGACGCCGTCCGCCGCTTCTCGGCGCTGCCCGACAGCGGCGACTGGATCCACCGGCTCAAGATCGTCGGCATCGACCTGCGCGACCCCGCCCAGGTCATCGGCCTCGCGGATGCCGTCGCCGCCGACGGACCGCTGGACATCCTCATCAACAACGCGGCGCAGACCGTGCGCCGCTCCGCCGGGGCGTACAAGCCGCTCGTGGATGCCGAGCTCGCGCCGCTGCCGCAGGGACCGCTGCCCGAGCTGCTGACCTTCGGCCACACCAACGATGCGCATCCGCTCGCCCTGGCCCAGTCGGTGTCGAGCCACCCGATCCTCGCCGCCGCCGCGCGCACGGCCGAAGAGCTCACCGCCGAGGCGATGGCCGCCGGATCGTCGTCGCTCGAGCGTCTCGCGGCGGGCACCGCGATCGACGCCGGCGGCCTCATCCCCGATGAGAACCACATCAACAGCTGGACGCAGTCGGTCGAGCAGGTCGAGCCCCTCGAGATGCTCGAGGTGCAGCTCGCGAACATGACCGCGCCGTTCCTGCTCGTCTCGCGTCTGCGTCCCGCGATGGCGGCGTCACCGGCGCGGCGAAAGTACGTCGTGAACGTCTCGGCGATGGAGGGCGTGTTCGGTCGTGGCTACAAGGGCCCCGGACACCCGCACACCAACATGGCGAAGGCGGCCCTCAACATGCTCACGCGCACCAGCGCTCGCGAGATGTTCGAGACCGACGGCATCCTCATGACCGCCGTCGACACGGGGTGGATCACCGACGAGCGCCCGCATTACACGAAGGTGCGGCTCGCCGAGGAGGGCTTCCACGCCCCGCTCGACCTGGTCGACGGCGCCGCCCGCGTGTACGACCCGATCGTCCGTGGCGAGGCGGGCGAAGACCTCTTCGGCATCTTCCTCAAGGACTACCGCAAGAGCTCGTGGTGATCCGGGCGGCCGCCGCCGGCGCTCAGGCCTCGGGCAGGAAGTAGGCCGCGGCGAGAGGGGCGATCTCCAGAGCGGATGCCGCGGCCCGGTCGACCCAGCGGAGCTCCTCGATCTCGGCATCCGTCACGGGCTGCTGATCGCCGATCTCGACGCGGAAGACGTCGGCCACGACGGCGAAGCCCGGCTCGTTCGCGGCAGGGGCGGTGAACTCCCCGAGTGCGGTGAGGTCGCTCGGCTGCAGGCGCAGCCCGATCTCCTCGGCGAGCTCGCGGATGAGGGTCTGCGCCGCGTCCTCGCCCGCCTCCGGCTTGCCGCCCGGCTGCATGAACGCGGTCGTCCCCGCCTTGCGCACGAGCAGCAGCCGTCCGTCGACGTCGGTGATGACGGCCGCGGAAACACGGATGGAGCGGGCGGTCGCGGAATCGGGCGGCGGCGTCGAGGTCACCCTCGCACGCTAACACTGCACCGCCGGCAGGCGGAGGCTCACCCCCTGGCCGCGCGCCGCCGTACGCGATTGACTGTCCGCATGAAGCTCCTGCTGACCTCGGGCGGCGTCACGAACGACAGCATCCGCACCACTCTCGAAGACCTGCTCGGCAAACCCATCGCAGACAGCTCCGCGCTGTTCATCCCGACCGCGCAGTGGGGGCAGCCGATGTGCTCGCCGGAGACGGTGTGGCGTTCGACGGCGGGGCGGTGGCCCGGCGGCATCCACAGCCCCGTCGAGCTCGGGTGGCGTGCGGTCGGCGTCCTCGAGCTCACCGCCCTGCCGACGATCGCGCCCGAGCGATGGATGCCGTGGGTGCAGGAAGCCGATGCGCTTCTCGTCGACGGCGGCGAGGCGGTGTATCTGGCCGAATGGATCCGTCGGTCGGGACTGGCCGACCTCCTGCCGGAGCTGCATGAGACCGTCTGGGTCGGCATCAGCGCGGGCAGCATGGCCCTCACGCCGCGTATCGGACCGGAGTTCGTCGACCGGCATCCGGGCGGCACCGACGAGACGCTGGGACTGGTCGACTTCTCGATCTTCCCGCATCTGGACTATCCGGGCTGGACCGGAAACACGACCGCGGCGGCCCACCGGTGGGCGGAGGGCATCCGCGGTCGCGCGTACGCGATCGACGACCAGACGGCGATCCGTGTCGTCGACGGCGAGGTCGACGTGATCTCCGAGGGCACCTGGGAACTGCTCAACGCGTGAGCCTGCTGCCGGGCGCTTCGACGGCTCAGACCGTCAGCATCACCTTCAGCGCCTCTCGGGAGTCCATCGCGGCGTAGGCAGCGGGCGCCTCGTCGAGCGGCATGATGCGGTCGAACACGCGTCCCGGCTCGATCGTGCCGTCGAGCACGAGCGGAATCGCGTCGTCGAGGTAGGCGCGCACCGGGGCGACGCCGCCCGTCAGGGTGATGTTCTTGCCGAACAGCGAGGCGAAGCCCACCGGTGCGCTCTCGTACTGCGGCACGCCGACGCGCGAGATGACTCCGCCCGGACGCACGACGCCGTAGGACTGCTCGTACGCGGGCATGTGGCCGACCGCCTCGATCACCACGTGGCTGCCCTCGCCGTTCGTGAGGTCCATCACGCGGGCGATGCCCTCTGCGCCGCGCTCGGCGACGACGTCGGTCGCGCCGAACTCGACGCCCAGATCGGTGCGGTCGGTGTGGCGGCCCATGAGGATGATCCGCTCCGCGCCGAGGGTGCGGGCGGCGAGCACCGCCGACAGCCCCACGGCACCGTCGCCGACGACCGTGACGGTCTGGCCGGCGCGCACGCGGGCGAGGTGCGCGGCGTGATAGCCCGTCAGATACACGTCCGACAGTGTCAGCAGCGACGCCAGCAGGGAATCGGATGCCGCGTCGGGGTCGACGTCCGGCACGACGACGAGCGTGCCGTCCGCGTGCGGGATGAGGGCGCGCTCGGCCTGCAGGCCGCCGACGCGCCCGTTGCCGTAGAAGCCGCCGTGCTGGCAGGAGGTCTGGAACCCTTCGCGGCAGAAGACGCACGTGTTGTCGGAGTAGACGAAGGGCACGACGACGAAGTCACCGGGGCGCACCGTGTTGACGTCGGCGCCGGTCTCCTCGACGACGGCGATGAGCTCGTGCCCCATCCGCCGGCCCGTCGAACTCTCGGCCATCGAGTGATACGGGTGCAGGTCCGAGCCGCAGACGCACGCGCGGACGATGCGCACCACGGCATCGGTCGGCTGCTGGATGACGGGATCGGGGACGTTCTCGACGCGGACGTCTCCCGCGCCGAACATGACGGTTGCTCGCATGAGTACATTTCACGCCATCCGGGGTGCCCTTTCCATTATCCCGCGCGCAGGGGGACTTGCCGCAAGGCCCCCTGCGTGAGGCAGAATCGCAGGTCGCGTCGGCTTTTCGGCGCCAGAGGGGGAGTGGGATGCCGAGCGAAAAGTCTCAGGAAAGCGTGTTCGATCTTCCATCGCGGCTTCGGCGGAAGGCCGACTCCGCGCTCATCGACCGCGACGAACGACAGTTCGCGGCGATCGCGAGGGTGCTGGCCGCCGAGGTCGAGCGCACCGAGACGCGGCTGGTCGCGCTCCAGCACGAAGCCGTCAGCGGAGGCCAGCGCGCACTCGAACGCGATCTGGAGGTGCGGAGCCTGTCGGCGCGGTTGCGCATCCTTCGCCGGTTCGGCCTCGACGCGTGCATCGGTCGCATGGTCGACGAGGAGGGCATCGTCACCTACATCGGACGCTTCGGCCTCGCGGATGCCGCGGAGGAGCGGCTGCTGATGGACTGGCGGGCCCCGGCATCCGCGCCGTTCTTCGCCGCGACGGCGGCGCATCCGCTCGGGCTCACCAGTCGACGCCGGTATCGGTGGCGCGAGGGGCGCATCGTCGACTACTGGGACGAGGTGTTCGCCGACGACGGCATCGATCACCGCGCAGCCCTCGACGACCAGTCCGCCTTCATCGCCAGTCTCGGCGAGAGCCGGTCGCCGAAGATGCGCGACGTGCTGGCGACGATCCAGTCCGATCAGGACGCCATCATCCGCGCGCCCTGAGAGCATGAACTCGAGAAGCGGCTCGTAGAAGGGCTTCCCCGCGTGCTCGGCGTAGTGCTGCTCGAGGATGTCACGGTCGGGCTCGACCAGCTTGATGTCGACCAGGGCGTAGCCTTTGGCCTCGATGCGCGCGAGGATCGCTCCGGTCAGGCCGCGCGCCACGCCGTCGGGCTTGACGAGGACGAGGGTCTCTTCGGTGGGCATTTCAGTCTCCGTTCGTGACGTGCGGGGAAGCGCCTGCGCGGACCGCGTGGACTCTAGAGGATCCCCGGGACCGAGCTCAATTC